>DAOVRI010000162.1 GCA_030628245.1 Dehalococcoidales bacterium | reverse complement strand
TAGGCGACGCGGTGGGTGATGACGCGGGTCTTGCCGCTGCCGGGGCCGGCCAGAATGAGCACCGGCCCTTTAATAGCCTCCACGGCTTCTTTCTGGGCGGGATTAAGGTCGGCGAGGATGTCCACATCTCATTATAGCATTTATGGAGGGGTGGAGACCACGAGAGGAAATTGAGAGGGAAATCGCCTGTTAAAACACAATCTCCAGCCAGCGTTTCACCCGACTTTCAAAACTAGAACCTGATTATTAACCTGTCTGTGTAGCTATTCGGCTAATTGTCCTCTAATTGCTTTCGCCTGTCCTGTTATCAGGTACATGCTTCGGTCCATAAGTGCCGCAAAGCTTTCCATATATAAGTCATCTTGCCCTTTTTCAGCTGCCGACATAGCCTGCTCCCAAAGTGACGTACACGTGGAGTCACCAACTTTATCAACAAAGGTAACCATATTAACGTGTCGCTGCTCAATGAGGTCTTCATCTCCTTTCGCAGCAGCACTCCAATACGCCGTAATGTTCCACTGTAAGCCCATCAGATTATCCAGGCGATTCCATGTAGAATTTACGTCGGACTTGAACGCCTCGTACTCAGCGTCTAATTCCTCCAGTTCCTTTTGAACTGCCTCTAATTCGGACTGGCTTTGTGCCAGACCAGAAGTCAACTCCGAGTTCTCAGTCTGCGCTGCCTCCAGTCCAGTTTCAGCTTTTCCCAGGCTGGCCGTCAGCTCCGACACGCTGGCCTGTGCCACATCAAGGTCACTCGTAAGGCTGGCTGCCTCAGCCTGCGCCGCATCGCGCTCAGCTACCACCGCATCATGCTGCTCCTGAGCCACACCACAACCACTGAGAAGCCCCGGCACCAACAATAACACCATCCCAGCTAAAAACCATCGCTTTCTCATATTACCCCTCCTCTCTATTGTTCTTAATATATAAAAAGGGCACCAGCCAATGCAAGCCACCCTGCCGTACTCTCCAGCCCGTTATTGTTGCGCCCTGCGTTTTGGAGGTCTCACGACAATTATGGGAATGTCGGTATCCAGCTGCAATACTTTGTAGGCAACACTGCCTATGGGTGAAAGCCCGACCCCCGTGCGCCCGTGTGATGACATGGCAATCATATCCGCGTGCATCTCCTCGGCTACCTTGACAATCTGATTCGGGATATCACCGAATTCTACTCTCACCCTAACTTTGATGCCCGCGCTCGCCTGTGTCTCCCCGGTGGCGTTCAGATATTCCATAAATTTTGTTTTGATGTTCTCATAATCTTCCTTCTGGTAGTAAACGTCGAAAGACTCGTCACGGATAGAAACGCTCTGGGAAAGTGGTGATAAGATGTGCAATAAGGTGACTTCTACATCAACGTCTTTTGACAGCTTCGAGAGCAGGTCCTTCATGAACTGCAGGGCGGACTCACCGACTTCCGAACCATCCAGTGGAATGAGTATTCTTTCGTACACTTTGCCTCCTTGGTAATTTTTTCGGTATCAGGTGAGTCCATTATAAACCTATGTGTGCTTTTGTCAACACTCCAGGCTTGCGTCTGTTTATTTAGGCCGGTAAAACAGGCAGTCCATTTTAATTCCGCCCGTGGCTCTGGATAACGTTACCTCCACAGAAAAATGTGGTAAAATCATCATGGGCAGAGTGTTATTCGCAGTCCCGGTTTAATCCGCGCCGAAGCGGCGGTAAAAGGAGGTAGAAGCTGTGGTACGTTTAAGACCGCCTGAATTTCATCCCGTGCTGCTCGTCATAGACATGCAGAACGGCTTCTGCTCAAGCGGAGGTTCCTACGAAAAGTATGGCGGCAGCATCGGGGCCGACCTCGAAGCCTATAGAAAGATTATACCGGACATCGTACGGTTAGTAGCTGCGTGCCGCGAAGTGGGAATACGCATATTCTATACACAGCAGGTCAGAGAGGAATCCGGGATAGACCTTTTTACGAGACTGCACCGTGTCGTACCCGAGCGGAGGGCGGAGTTCCTGAGGATACCGGCGTGTATCAGGGGAACGTGGGACGCCGAGATAATCGACGAACTGGCACCGATGAAAGGCGACCATATTGTTTTGAAAAGGAGAGATTCCGCCTTCCAGGACACCGAACTCGACCTCTGGCTGAGGAGCATCCACGCCGATACCATTATATTTACCGGCGTGGATACCGTCATCTGCGTGGAAAACACGCTAACAGACGCCTTTAATACAGGATATGACGTCATACTGGTGGAAGACGCCACCGCGTCCTCCTGGCCGAAGATAGGCCAAGCTACGATAAAAAAGGTGGCCGGTTCCTATGGCTGGGTCACCAGGACCGACCGGCTTATAGAGTTATTGCACTCCTGCAAGACCAGAGCTGGAACGTTCCAGTTCACTGTGGACTAATTTCAATCAAACTTACCCGTCACCGAAGGGTTTTATCGAGGAGGTGGTTGCCATGAAACGTATATTGTGCCTGGCAGTCGGTTTACTGCTGGTTATTATTGCCATCGGAGCGACCGGCTGCGACAGCTTATCGCCGCCTTCCCGCACGAGCTCCGGTGAAGCTGTCTCCAGCCAGGCGAACGGCATCTGGGTAACCGGCACCGGGGAAGTAACCGTCACTCCTGACATCGCTGTCCTCCAGGTGGGTGTGGAGGCCCAGGAGGATACCGTTGCCGAAGCGATGGACAGGGCATCCGAAGCCATGGCAAAAGTCGGAACGGCGCTTGCCGACAGCGGCATTGAAAGCAAGGATATCCAGACCCAGTACTTCAATATCCGGCAGCGTACAAGCTGGGACAACAGAACCGACGAGGAGATTATCACAGGATATAGAGTAACCAACAAAGTTATTGTCAAAATAAGGGTTCTTCCTGTTGATAGTTATACGCTCGATTACAAAGCAAGCAGCATCATCGGTGCCGTCGTTAGCGCCGGGGGCGACCTTATCAGAATCGACTCCCTTAACTTTACCGTGGAAGACCCCACCGAATATTACGACGAAGCCAGGGAAAAAGCCACCGCCGATGCCAAAGCCAAGGCCGAGAAGCTGGCCAAGCAGACGGGGGTTAAGCTGGGCGAGCCGACCTTTGTCTCGGAAAGCTCCTCCACGCCTTCTACCTATGCGAGCATAACGTACGGAGGGTCGAATATGCCGGTCCCGGCACCGATTGTGATTGACAGCGCACCACCGACCAGCCTGGGTGAGACGAAAATCATCCTGACCGTGCAGGTGGCCTATAGTATCAGGTAATTATATAATATAAACTATCTATGCGACTGCGCTATGTAGAAATGAAGGAGGGAATGAATCATGGCGATTATCGATTTCGGGGGGACAAAAGAGGAAGTAATCACGCGGGAAGAGTTTCCCATGGAAAAAGCCCGCGAGGTACTCAAGGATGAAACAATGGCTGTCATAGGATACGGTGTCCAGGGCCCTGGGCAGTCGTTAAATATGAAAGATAACGGCTTCAATGTCATCATCGGGCAGTCGAAGCAGTTCATGGAGGACTGGAATCGGGCCGAGAAAGACGGCTGGACGCCGGGGAAAGACCTGTTCGAGATAGAGGAAGCCGTGCAACGCGGCACGATTATCGAGATGCTGGTTACGGACGCAGCCCACAAAGTGGTGTGGCCGGTCGTCAAGAAGAACCTGAATCCGGGTGACGCCATTTTCTTCTCGCACGGGTTCTCGATTGTCTATAAAGACCAGACCGAGGTCATTCCCCCGGACAACATCGATGTCATCATGGTGGCCCCCAAGGGTTCGGGGACATCGCTGCGGCGCAATTTCCTCTCGGGGGCGGGCATCAACTCCAGTTTCGCCATCCACCAGGATGCCACCGGCAGGGCCAGGGAACGATGCCTCGCCCTGGGGATTGCCATAGGCTCCGGCTACCTCTTCCCGACCACGTTCGAGAATGAAGTCTACAGCGACCTCGTCGGCGAGCGCGGCATACTGATGGGGGCGCTGGCGGGCGTCATGGAAGCGCAATACGACACCCTGAGAGCGCACGGGCACAGTCCCAGCGAAGCTTTTAACGAGACGGTGGAAGAGCTGACCGAAAGCCTTATCCGCCTCGTCGCCGAGAACGGCATGGACTGGATGTACGCCAACTGCTCGGCGACCGCCCAGAGGGGCGCGCTGGACTGGAAGCCAAGGTTCAAAGAGGCCGTTATGCCGGTATTCAAGGAGCTTTACGAGAGGGTCGCCTCCGGCGCAGAGACCCGCCGCGTCATCTCCGAATGCGGTCGACCGGACTACAAGGAACGCCTGGGTAAAGAGCTGGATGCCATGGGCAACTCTGAAATGTGGCGGGCCGGCAAGGCCACCCGCGACCTGCGTCCCAAGGAAGAGGCCAAGGGAGACGTTAAGTCCGCAGCGGGTACAGGCGGCAGACAATCGAACTAACCGTCGGGTGTATCTGCGTATATTGCAC
>DAOVRI010000199.1 GCA_030628245.1 Dehalococcoidales bacterium | reverse complement strand
TGGAAGCTTCCGAGGAAAAACCGCGGAAAGGCCTGTTCGGTCTGGTGTCCCGGATTATTCCCTGGTACCAACGCAGCCTGTATCTCGATGTTACGTCACCGGAATACACCCGTCAGTACATCGTCGGTTTTTCCGGTATCTGGGTGCTGGTGGACGAGGCTCATATCACCAATATCGCCCTGCGCCAGGAATACCAGGGGAAGGGACTCGGCGAGCTGCTGCTCATAGCCACCATCGACCTGTCCATGATACTGAAGGCCAGAATGATGACCCTGGAGGTGCGCGCCTCAAACCTAATAGCGCAGAACCTGTACGGCAAGTACGGGTTTACGCGGGTGGGCGTGCGCCGCGGCTACTACCTGGACAATCGTGAAGATGCCGTAATAATGTCCACGGAGAATATCGCGGCGCCCTCGTTCCAGGCGCAGCTCAAGCAGCTAAGGGAAGCGCTCGCTAAAAAACTGGATAGTCCACAGGCGATTGAATAGGAGACAAGTTTTACCGGCGGAAAATGCTGCGTTTCTTCGGCAGATATTCCGGGTTATTCATATTCGCATAGACCCATTCCTGGAGCTTCTCCTTACAGGAGACCAGCGGCGCTTTTAACTTTTCAACATCAGAGGCCGATACATAGCCGGTCGAACCGAGCCTTCTGGAGGTATCTATGGTGACGTTGAGTTCGGTAATTGATTCGAATACATCCGACAACTCGGTCCTTAACTCCACGGGCAGGAAGTCGACCGATTCTTTATTCTTATCCCAGGCGGCCGTCTTGAACCTTCCAATACTGCGATTTTCGCTGATGTTGTTACAGAGTTTCTCGTTATGCCTGACATCCGAAGCAATACCGACGACCTTGCCCATCGGCGACCTCTTCGTGCGGAACCCCTGGAGAACAACGCTCAACCCCAGCAGTAGAACCATCGCCACCCCAATAAGTATAGTCGAACCTAAATCACCCAAAGTCGAGACTTCTCCTTACGAACGGTACTTCTTACGGAATGCGGACACAAAAGAATTATAGTAAAAGCGGTGAATAAACACAAGCGGACTCTGAAAATGCCCGCGTAACCTCTTTGACCGCTTGATACCGACATGCTAGAATTATCAGACAGGGGGATTAGAGGTCAAGGAGGAAGGCTATGTCCGGGCATTCTAAATGGCACTCGATTAAACACCAGAAGGGAGTCGCCGATGCCAGGCGAGGTCAACTTTTCACGAAACTGACGAGGGAAATTATTGTCGCGGCACGCGAGGGCGGCAGTAACCCGGAGGTTAATTTCCGCCTGCGCCTGTCCATACAGAAAGCACGCGATAGTAATATGCCGATGGACAATATCGAAAGGTCCATCAAGAAAGGCACCGGCGAAATCGAAGGCGGCAGCCTGTCCGAGGTAACGCTGGAGGGCTACGGACCCAACGGCATAGCTATCCTGGTCAACGCCCTCACGGACAATCGCAACCGCACCATCCAGAATGTTAGAAGCACGTTTACGCGCCATGGCAGCAGCCTGGGAGAAAGCGGCTGTGTCGCCTGGCTTTTCGATTCTAAAGGAGTCATTACCATCAAGGCCGAGGGTATCGACGCCGACGAGCTGGCTCTCTCCGCCATCGATGCCGGCGCCGAGGACGTCAAGGTGGAAAGCGACTACGTGGAAGTGTATACCGTGCCGGAGGAGATGGAAAAGGTCAGGGAAACCCTGGAAAAGAACGAAATAGAAATCGAATCGAGCGAGCTGTTGATGGTGCCTAAATCCCTGGTGGAACTCGATGAAAAGGCCGCCATGCAGGCCCTGAAGCTGCTGGACAGGCTTGAGGAAATAGACGACGTCCAGAACGTATTCAGCAATGCGGACATCCCCGATTCCGTCGTGGAGGCCTACCAGGCAGCCTGAGATATGAGATGAAAATTTTAGGAATCGACCCGGGCACGGTGGTGATGGGCTACGGCGTGATAGAGAGCGAGAACGACGAAATAGCCCTGGTCGATTTCGGCGCTATTACCGTCCCGAAAGGTTCTGAAATAGGTGAGCGCCTGGTCCTGCTTTATAACCAACTCCTCGATGTTATCCTGCGCCACCGCCCCGATGCCGTCGCCGTGGAAGCGCCTTTTGTCTCCAAGAATGTGAAGTCGGCCATGGCCATCGGCCGCGCCCAGGCGATAGCCCTGCTGGCCGCCGCGGGCAAAGGCATCCCGACTTATGAGTACGCTCCGGCGAAGGTCAAGCAGCGGGTGGCCAACTACGGCGCCAGCAGCAAGGAGCAGGTCCAGGAGATGGTACGACTTCTCCTTGGCCTGGCGGAAGTCCCCCAACCCAACGACGCCGCCGATGCCCTGGCGGTCGCCATCTGCCACGTGCAGGAGACGCACCTGAATAACCTGCTGGCCGGACAGGGGGAAGGACAATGATAGCCAGCCTCAGCGGTAAACTGGAGTCGGTCAGCGGCGACGGAGCGATAATCGACGTGGGGGGAGTCGGGTTCCAGGTATCCATGCCCACCACCGCCCTGAGCGCGCTGGGTAAACCCGGCAGCGAAGTTAAAGTCTATACCCACATGCACGTCCGCGAGGACAATCTTTCCCTCTACGGCTTCGCCTCCGCCGACGAACTGTGGCTTTTCGAGACGCTTCTAGGTGTTACCGGTTTAGGCCCCAAGCTGGCGCTGGCTATGCTTTCGGCGCTGAGTCCGGAGCAGATTACCACGGCTATCGTCACCGGCAGCACCGACATGCTGAACATGATTCCGGGCATCGGCAAGAAGGTGGCCAACCGCATCATCCTGGAGCTCAAGGAGAAAATCGGCGCCGGGTGGATTGCCACCCCCGCCACGCAGATAGCCCAGGAAAACACGGACGTCCTGGCGGCGTTGACATCGCTGGGCTATTCCGCCGCCGAGGCCGTGAAGGCGGTCGCCAGCCTCCCCACCGACCGGGACCTGAGCCTGGAGGAGAAAATCAAGCTGGCTTTGCAGTACTTCGGCAGCAGGTAAGGATTTTATAAAATCATGAAAGCAAGCGAGGGGAAAATCGGGCGGGTCTTCGTACTCAGGCTTGAGAATGATGATGTCGTGCCCGCCTGCATCGAGAAGTTCGCCGCCGAAAAGTCCATAAAGTGCGGGCACGTGATATTAATCGGGGGAATCGGGGGAGGCGAGGTAGTGGCGGGGCCGAGGAAGACCGAGGAAATGCCCCCCGACCCCATGCTCCTGCCCGTGGACGGCGCGCATGAGGTGG
>DAOVRI010000009.1 GCA_030628245.1 Dehalococcoidales bacterium | reverse complement strand
TTGAATATCAAGGCAGAAGGTAACACGGTTGGCGAATGTCTTAACGACCTTATCGGGCAGTTTCCCAAACTTGAGAAGATGCTGCTCAACAAGCAAGGCAAGTTACAGCATGTCTATGATGTCTATATCAACGGCGAAAGCGCCTACCCCATGGAAATGAAGAAACCGGTCAAGGACGGCGATAAACTGAACATCGTGTTTATAATCCACGGGGGGTAGACCGTAGCCACCTCCCCTTCTGTTCTACGCGTGTCTTTTCATCGGTGGTCTTATAACTTGAAAGAAAATCTTCGCGGAAGGCGCTGAAGGTGCCGTCAAGAATAGAGTTTCTTATTTTCCCCATCAGATTGGCGATAAAGCGCAGGTTGTGGACGGTGGCCAGCCGCAGGCCAAGAAGCTCATCGCTGCGGAACAGGTGACTCAGGTAGGCGGCGGAAAAGGTGCGGCAGGTATAACAATCGCAATCGGGGTCGAGGGGGGCATCCACCTTGCGGTAAGCCGCCTTACGTATGTTTATCCTGCCCTTGCTCGTGAACAGGGCGCCGTTGCGGGCTACGCGTGTCGGCAGGGCGCTATCGAAGATATCTATGCCCCTTGCCACTGCCTCGACGATATCCTCGGGCGAGCCGACCCCCATGAGGTAGCGCGGCTTTTTCACGGGCAGTAAAGCGGACGTTTCCTCCACCATAGCGAAGGTCATCTCTTTAGGCTCGCCGACACTCAGGCCGCCGATGGCATACCCGGGAAAATCGAGCGCCGTCAGGTATTCCGCCGACTGCCTTCTAAGCTCCGGGAATATGCCCCCCTGAACGATGGCATAAAGCGCCTGGTCTTTCCTTTTTTGAGCTTTCAGGCACCTCTCCGCCCAACGGTGCGTCCTCTCCACCGCTTTCCGCACTTTCTCATGGCTGTCACCGTAGGCGGTACACTCATCCAGCACCATCATAACGTCGGCGCCGAGCGACTCCTGATATTTAACCGCCAGCTCGGGCGTGAGGAAGTGCTCGCTGCCGTCGATATGGGAACGGAAGGCAACGCCGTCATCTTTAATACGGCAGAGGGGAGCCAGGCTGAAAACCTGGTAGCCGCCGCTGTCCGTGAGCATGGCGCCGTCCCAGGCCATGAACCGGTGCAGTCCGCCCATCTTTTCAATGATATCTATGCCCGGCCGCAGGTAGAGGTGGTAGGTGTTGGCCAGCACCATGTTGAACCCGACGTCTTTAACATCTTGTGGGGTGAGGGTCTTGACCGTGGCCTGGCTGCCCACCGGCAGGAACACCGGCGTAGGCACCGTACCGTGTGGGGTATAAAGCTCGCCGGCACGGGCGGCGTTAGATGTTTTTATTAAATGGAAATGCTCTTCGGGCAATTCTCTACTCCTATTTTAGAACCCTCCCCCTGTATCCCCCTCCCTTAGAAAGGGAGGGGGAAGAAAAAGAAAGAGGGGCTGGCGCCCCTCTTAGACGCCCTGCTTTTTTCCGGGGGCTTTGCCCCCTCTTAAACTCCCCGTAAGAATCACTTATATCAGCCGGTTGGCTATTATGCTGCGGTGTACCTCGGAGATACCGACGTAAATCTCGGTCATTTTGGCATCCCGGTAGAGTCGTTCCACCGGCAGCGATTTCATCGTCCCGTAAGCCCCGTGAACCTGCATTGCCATACGGGTAACGTCCACGGCGACCTGTGAAGCGAAGAGCTTGGCCATCGACGACTCGTACTGGATGCTCTGGCCCTGGTCGCGGAGGAAAGCGGTGCGGTAGACCAGCCAGCGGGCAGCCTCGATTCTGGCAGCCATCTCCGCCAGCTGCTGCTGTATGGCCTGCATCCTGGCAATAGGCCTGCCCATGGCTTTTCTCTCCCGGGCGTAGTCGAGTGAGAGCTCCAGCGCATTCTGGGCTACGCCCACGCCCTGCATAGCCACGCTCATCCTCTCCACGCTTATCGCCTCCAGCAGGATATCGAAGCCCTGCCCCTCTTCACCGATTAAATTTTCCTTGGGTACGTAAACGTCATCAAGATACACCACCGATGTCCCCAAGCCCCTTAGCCCCATGGTCTCGCAGGGCTCACGGAGGGTAAATCCCGACGACGAAGAATCGACGATAAAAGCGTTAAGGCCTGCCTCCTTTTCCCTTCGGGCAAAGAGGAGTACCACGTTCAACACCGGAGCCAGCGCCATGAACTGCTTCTGACCGTTAATGACAAAGCCTTTACCGCTGCGGCGGGCTGTCGTGGTTATAGCCCGGGGGTCCGAGCCGGTATCGGCCTCGGTAAAGCCGATACCACCCAGCCACTCCCCACCGGCCAGTGGAGTTAAGAAGCGTTTTTTCTGTTCCTCGGTGCCGAAGCGGAAAATCCCTTCTTCGGGGACGGTATTGACCGACATGATAGCCCCGACGGTCATTGATGCCCGGCAGAGCTGCTCCAGCACCAGGATGAAGCTGACATAGCCGGCACCGCTGCCACCATACTCGGCCGGATACGGTAGACCCTGAAAGCCGCGCTTGCCTATCTCACGGGCAAGGTCGATGGGGAACTGCCCGCTGCGGTCAATCTCCGCCGCCTTCGGCAATACCTCTTTGGTGGCAAAGTCCCCGGCCAGACTCTGCAGCATATTCTCCTGTTCACTCAGATTAAAGTCCATTTTATCTCTCCGTAAATCTTATCCCAGAAGCCAGATATCCAGGCACATGACCAGGAATACCGCCCCCAGGTAGGGAAAAACCGATAGTCGATACAGCCTCCAGGCATCCTTGGACGCACGAGATACGACCAGTCGAAAGCCGGCATAGACCATAACGATGCCCAGTATATTGGCCAGCGCCAGATACAGCCAGGAGAAATCCCCGACGAAGTAAAGGGCGAGGGAAGCCGCATAGAGCACCAGTGAAAATACCAGCAGTAATTTAACAGAGTCCCTGACCTCCAGATTGATGGGAAAGTAGTTCAGTCCCGCCTGCCGGTAGTCTTCCCGGTGGGTAATATTAACACTCCATACGTGCAGCGGGAGCCAGGCGGCAACGAGGACGCATAGAAGCAATAGCTCCCAGCTCAGGGTCTGCCTTACAGCCAGCCACCCCATCAGAATCGGGGCGCAGCTGGCGAGCACGCCCTGAGGGTAAACACAGGTCACCTTCTTGCGCCAGGTAGCGGCCACCAGTGTGCCGAAGGCATCGGCCAGAAAAACGAAGGGGTGCAGATACCAGGCCAGGACCAGTCCGATAACAATCAGCCCGATAATCAGAGGCAGCACCTTTTGATGGGGATAAATAGCCTTTGACGGCAGAACCCGGAAACAGGTGCGCCGCATACGGGCATCGATATTACGGTCGAGATAGTTGGTCAACCCGTTAGCGCCCGCCGAGGCTATTAAAACCGCCGCCAGAACAAGTATAAGACGGGGTGTAAGCTGTCCCTGGCCGGCGATAACCGCCGCACAGAACCCGATAAAAGCCAGCAGGACACTGGGCAGAGGCTTCAACACCTCGACATAATTAACCACCCTGCTAATCGCCGGGCCTCTCCTTGATGACAGGTCTGATTTTTCACGACCCGGTGCGGCTATTTGAGAATAATTTAATGCCATAAATACACATCAATTATACACAATATGCTCAACTCAGGCTAGGACAGGGATTAAAATTATATTATCTCAACCCTACTATATTCTGACCTCACCCCCTGTATCCCCCTCTCCAATCAGCAAGTAAGAATGAGCCCCTTAGAATATTTGATTGGAGAGGGGGAAGAAGTTTTGAGAGGGGGCTTCGCCCCCTCTCGCTGCGCACTCCCCTTTTTAGGGGTGGAGGGATATAAGCTTCTGGGATAAGCCGCAGATGATGCGAGGGTGGCCAGGGTGGGAATAGATATGTCATCCGTATTTACTATCCCGCCGGTATTGTATTAATATAGAGATAGTGAAAGCAGAACTTAAGAAATTACTGGCGCAGAGGCAGAAACGATATATTACTGACGCTGACCGCGTGCCATCGGCGGTATTAATCCCCGTGTATGAGAACGAGGGACAGTACCACATCGTGTTCATCAGGCGGACGGACACGGTTAAGACACACAAGGGCCAGATATCCTTCCCCGGAGGAACCCGCGAAATCAGCGACGGGACACTGCTGGATACCGCCATCCGGGAGAGCTCTGAGGAAATAGGTCTGCTCCCCGAGGATGCCGAGATTCTGGGCGAGCTCGACGACGAGGTAACGACAACGTCAAACTATATCGTCACCCCTTTTATCGCCATGATACCCTGGCCGTACTCGTTCGTCATAAACAAAGGCGAGGTCGACGAGATAATTAAAGTTCCTGTGGCGGCACTCCTGGACAAGGACTGCCTGAAACCGGATACCGAGTTTCTCAACGGCAAAGAGTTCGAGTCTTATGCCTACCACTATAAGGGGAAGGTAATCTGGGGTGCCACCGCCCGGATACTGAATAAATTCCTGGAAATTTTCAGACAGATATCGTGACAGGCCAGTATTGCCGGGGTATCTTCAACCGGCGAGGACGCAATCCTTGAAGAGGATGTTCTTACCGTAGCCGTCGTATTTTCCGCGTACCGTTACCGTCTGCCCCTCGTTGAGACGGCCCATCTGGCTCATGCTCTCCTTTTCGAACGAGCATCTGACGCTCCACAACATCTTTTTCTGTGAGCCGGCAAGTACAATATAGCGAACGTCAATATGGTCGCGGATAAACACCTTCGCCACCACTCCCGTAACCGCCAGCGTTTTACCCGTTAATCTGGTGTGCGTCCCCACCATG
Organism: Dehalococcoidales bacterium; assembly: GCA_030628245.1. Lineage (GTDB taxonomy): Bacteria > Chloroflexota > Dehalococcoidia > Dehalococcoidales > RBG-16-60-22 > JAFGPF01. The sequence goes on along the minus strand of DAOVRI010000009.1, from coordinate 12,906 downwards.
TTCTCCCGGTAAAGCTTGTCCATCTGGTCGACATCTATCTGCGCGCCATCGGCTATTTCATCCAGTTTCGGCGTAGCCACCGGTTCCGGCTTCGGTTCAGGCTCTGGCTCCGGCGCGGGCGCGGGCTCAGGTTCGGGTGCCGGTTCGGGCTCCAGTTCGGGTTCAGGCTCAGGTTCCGCTTTAGCTTTGGGCTTTCGGCCCCGCTTAGGTTTCGGTACTGGCGCTGGTTCAGGTTCGGGTTCCGGCTCGGGCTCTGGTTACGGCTCCGGCTCCGGCTCCGGTTCTGGCTCCGGTTCAGGCTCGGGTTCCGGCTCCGGCGCTACCGACCTCCAGGCAGAACTCCGTTCCTCCTGAATCTCCTTGAATGTCTTGTCTATCTTCTTATAAGCCCGGGATAGAAGCGGATAACCGCACCACTGGCAAACCCAGTCTTCAGTGCGCATAGTCTGGCGGCCACAATTAGGGCATGATGGCATATAATTTCCTCACCCATAGATTACACGTGATAGCGGCAGCTTGTCAACTGGTTAAATAGTACTGGAAACAAAGTCATTCGCAGTGTAATTTGTCCAGAATATTACTGATTATCAGTACTATAGTTAACATTGCAGTATTAACTTTTCTTATTATATCTTGACAAATTACCTGAAAAGATTTATAATGTAACTAAGTTTATTATGGAGTAAATACATGGCCGGTAAAAATTTCTATGACATACTGGGGGTTAAGAAGGACGCCAGCGACAAGGAAATCAAGCAGGCTTACCGCCGGCTGGCGCGCAAGTACCACCCCGATGTCAATCCGAGCGACAAGTCCGCCGAGGCCACGTTCAAGGAGATAAACGCCGCCTACGAGGTACTTTCGGACAAGAAGAACCGGCAGAAATACGATAAATACGGCGATAAGTGGCAGTATGCCGACCAGTCCGAACAGGCCGCGCAGCAGCAGTCGCAATACCGGCAATATTCGCCGGGTGGCGGCGCCAGCTACCACTTCGGCGGGGATATCGGCGGGCTGGACAGCGTCTTTGAGGAACTGTTCGGAGGCGTCCGCACCCGTGGTTTTTCTCGCCGTTCTCAGCCGAGACGCGGCCAGGACCTGGAATCGCCAATTGAGGTAACCCTGGAGGAAGCCTACAGCGGCACCAGCCGCACCATCAGCCTCCAGATGGAGGAACCGTGCCCGGCGTGTAAAGGCAGTGGGATGATTCAAAACCTGCCCTGCTCGGCATGTCGCGGTGCCGGTGTGGTAGCCAATATCAAACGACTCGAAGTAAAAATTCCGGCAGGAGTGTCCACCGGCTCGCGGGTACGCATCGCCGGTAAGGGACAACCGAGCTATAGCGGCGGCACCAGCGGCGACCTTTATTTAAAAATCATGGTAAGACCGCACACGAAATTCGAACGCCACGGCGATAATCTGCATGTTAACATCCAGGTACCCCTGGCCACAGCCGTCCTGGGCGGTGAAGTCCAGGTGCCAACACCCAGGGGCAAACTGGCACTGAAGATTCCACCGGAGACCCAGAATGGACGTGCCTTTCGCCTCGCCGGACAGGGTATACCCCACCTCGGCAAGTCCACTAGAGGCGACCTCATGGCCAAAGTAAATGTGGTCCTGCCCACGAAACTATCCGACAAAGAAAAGGAGCTATTCAGGCAGTTGAGCGAGATACACCCGGCCTGATAACAAGTTGAGGTGACTATGAACAGAGACAGATATGATACCGAGCCCCGCTACGTGATAAGCGTGGCGGCCAGGATGCTGGACGTACAGACCTACACCCTGCGCTACTACGAGAGGGTCGGCGTCATCGAGCCGTGCCGCTCCCGGGGAAACGTCCGCTTGTACTCGGACAGGGATATCGCCGTCCTCCAGAGAGTCAAGGCTCTGGTGGACGACATGGGCATCAACCTGCCGGGTGTGGAAGTGATTCTGCGCATGACGGAGCGCGTGGGGGAGCTGCAGAACGAACTGGAACAGGCTCAGCAGGAGATAAAAAAATTGCGGGGAGGTAAGTAGCAATGAGGCAGGAAAGATTCACGGAACAGGCACAGGAAGCGATACAGGCATCCCAGCAAATGGCCATGCAGTACAAGCACAGCCAGTGGGATGTGGAACATATTTTGCTGGCCCTGCTCATTCAGCAGCAGGGACTGGTCGGCGAAATACTGAAGGAACTTAAGGTTAATGTAGAGACAATCAGAAATAAGGTTGAAGAAGCCCTAGAAAAGACACCCCAGGCGGCCTACCAGATGGGGCAGATTTACCCCACGCCGCGTATCGCCCAGCTTATGCAAAAGGCCTACGAAGAAGCCCAGAGGCTCAAGGACGATTTTATCAGCACCGAGCACCTGTTTATAGCCATGGTCAGCGAAACCAAGGGCGAAGCGGCTGATATTCTTCATAACGCGGGCATCACCCAGGAGAAGGTATACGATGCTCTCAAGGAAGTACGCGGCGGACACCGTGTCGATGACGCCCGTGCCGAAAGCAAATACCGCTCCCTGCAGAAGTACGGCCGCGACCTGACCGAGTTCGCCCGCGAGGACAGGCTCGACCCGGTAATCGGTCGCGACGAGGAAATCAAGCGGGTGATGCAGATACTCACGCGGCGCACCAAGAACAACCCGGTAATCGTCGGTGACGCCGGTGTCGGCAAGACGGCCATCGCCGAAGGGCTGGCCCAGAAGATAGCCGCCGATGACGTCCCCGACTCCCTCAAAGGGCGTAAAGTCATCGCCCTGGATATGGGGGCGCTGGTCGCCGGCAGCAAGTTCCGCGGCGAGTTTGAGGAGCGACTCAAGGCGGTCATAGACGAGGTTAGAGAATCTCAGAAAGAAGTTATTCTATTCATAGATGAGATACATACCGTCGTTGGTGCGGGAGCCGCCGAAGGCTCCGTTGATGCCAGCAACATGCTCAAGCCGGCGCTGGCCCACGGCGAACTGCAATGCGTGGGCGCCACGACCATCGATGAATACCGTAAACACATTGAGAAAGACAAGGCACTGGAACGGCGCTTTCAGCCGGTCTTCATCAACGAGCCGAACCTGGAGAACACCATCGAAATTCTCAAAGGCCTGCGGCCCAGGTACGAGGCGCACCACAAGATTAAGATTACCGATGAAGCCCTGGAGGCCGCCGCCAAGCTAAGCCAGCGCTATATCTCCGACCGTCATCTGCCGGACAAGGCCATCGACCTCATCGACGAGGCCGCCAGCAAGTCGCGCATTGACACCGAGAGTGCTCCACCCGAGGTAAAAAAACTGGAGCAGCACATCAAGCACCTCGTTAACGAGGAAGAGGCGGCTTCGCAGCGGCAGGAATACAAGGAGGCGGCCGAACTTAAGGCGGAAAGGCTGAAGCTGGAACCGGAGTATAACAAGGCCAAGAGCGAATGGCTCCAGAAGGAAAAAATTGACGAAGAGGTAACCGCCGAGCACATCGCCAGGCTGATTTCCAGCTGGACCGGCATCCCGGTTTCCCAGATGCTCGAGGGTGAAGCCCAGAAGTTCCTCCACATGGAGGAACGCATCCACGAGCGACTTATCGACCAGGAGGAGGCGGTAACCGCCATTTCCGAGGCGATACGGAGAAGCCGGGCCGCACTCAAGGACCCGAGACGCCCCATCGGCAGCTTTATGTTCCTGGGGCCGACGGGAGTCGGCAAGACCGAGCTGGTACGCACGCTGGCCTGGTTCCTGTTCGACGATGAGAATGCCATGGTGCGACTGGACATGTCGGAATACCAGGAAAAGCACACCGTATCCCGCCTTATCGGCGCCCCGCCCGGCTACATCGGCTATGACGAGGGCGGACAGCTTACCGAGGCGGTGAGACGCCGGCCCTTCCGGGTTATCCTGCTTGACGAAGTCGAGAAGGCGCACCCTGAGGTATTTAATACCCTGCTCCAGATTCTCGACGACGGCCGGTTGACCGACGGCCAGGGACGGACGGTGGACTTCAAGAACACGGTGGTCATCATGACCAGCAATGCTGGCGTGGAGCTAATCAAACGCGAAGGGCAAATTGGTTTTACCTCAGCGAAAACCGAAGCTAAAGACCAGAAAAGCTACGAGGCCATGAAGGACAAGGTGATGGCCGAGGTTAAAAAGCTCTTCCGCCCGGAATTTCTGAACCGGCTGGACGAGATAATAGTTTTCCACGAGCTTTCCGAGGAGCAGCTCAGAAAAATCGTCGACCTCATGGTCAAAGACCTGCAGGACCGCCTGGCGGAACGCAAGCTGAACCTTGAGCTGACGGAAAAAGCCAAATCATGGCTGGCCAAGGAAGGCTACGACCCCATTTACGGTGCCCGCCCGCTGAGACGTGTTATCGAACGCTACGTGGAGAACCCCCTGTCCAGTCAGGTGCTCCGGGGCGAACTGAAAGAAGGCGATACGGTCAGGGTCGACCTGGGTAAGTCGGCCCTGACCTTCAAGACCAGGGTGGTAGCTAAAGCCGCCGCCTGACGACACAGTGATTTTCTCCGTGGTGGCACTTTACTTGCACATGCGTGTATAATATAGGCACGTTATGGCAAAACACGCATGTGAAGAGAAGCCTGCTGATATAGCCACGAGCCCCGACACCGCGGAAGCGACCGGTAAGAAGTCCGCCGTATGGGCCTATATCTTCGGTATCGTCGGTATTGTCCTCACCATACTCATGGCAGCCGCCATCATCTATTTCGGGGATACGCTCCGGGCACTCAAAGGGTTCGGCTACGTGGGCGCCTTTGGCATCAGTATTCTGGGCGGCGCTACCATTATCATACCCGTACCTATGCTGGCGATAGTCTTTGCGCTGGGCAAGGTCATGGAGCACACGTGGCTGGTAGGCATATCGGCGGCACTGGGCGAGGTGGTAGGCGCATTAACCATCTACATGACCGGCCACGGCGCCGGACGTGCCATCAGCAGCAGCAAACACGGCAGGATACAATCCGCCTACGAACGGATGCTGGGCCTTATGGAGCGCCGGGGGCCGCTGACCCTGTTTATCGTGGCATCCGTGGTTAATCCGTTCTTCTATCCGGCTGCCCTGGCGGCCGGGGCATTGCGCTTCGGGCTGAAGAAATATATCTTTATTGTCCTGGCCGGCAAGCTAATCAAGTGTATGACCGTGGTCTACGCCGGCTACTTCGGACTTAAAGGCCTCTTCCGTGCCATCGGCGTAGACCTGTAAGACTATTCTTCTTTAATCGTAACCCTTATTATCTTATCGCCCTCGAACTGCGGGTTCTGAGAGGGGTCGCGGGGCGTAATGCTCTCCAGGACATCCATGCCTTCCACCAGCTGGCCGAAGACACTGTGCCTGCCATCGAGTCCGTGCTGCGGCGTATAACAGATGAAGAACTGCGAGCCGTTGGTATTGGCACCGGAGTTGGCCATGGACAGAGTTCCAGCTTCGTGCGTGTGCGAGGTAAATTCATCCTCGAAGCGGTAGCCGGGGCCTCCCCTGCCCGTACCGGTGGGGTCGCCACCCTGCACCATAAAGCCGGGGATGACCCTGTGGAAGGTAGTGCCGTCATAATAACCTTCGCGAGACAGAAAGACGAAGTTATTGACCGTCTTCGGCACATCTGCGGCAAATAGTTCAATGACCAAATTTCCCTTTTCCGTTTCCATGATGGCCGTGTATTTCTTGCTGGTATCGATTGTCATCTTTGGTGCTGAATCCCATTTCATAATTTTTACCTCCGGTGCTGTTGATGGTGATAGTGCCGGTTCCGGTGCTGGTGCCGGTTCCGGTTCCGGTGCCGACCCGCCGCAGGACGTTATTAACAGTCCCGTTACGACTAACGCAGTAATAAGCAGCCAGGGAAATGCTTTTATCTTCATAGACTTGCTCCTTCCAGAATCAGCTAGTTACCCTCAGATTTTAGCTTATTTGCGCCCATTAAGCAACGACTGAAAAAGAGAGAAGGGGCCTGGCGAACCCTCAAACTTTTTTAATCTTGAGGACTGGCCATGCCCCTTCATCTTCTGGGCTGCTATCAAGCTGGGGAACAACTTGATTAACTGTTATAAGAATAGCACCGTTGGTGTAAACAGGGCATAAACAACATCGGCACCGGTATAAACAACCCGTATAAAATATTATTTGCGGGAGCCAGATACGCTTATCCTTGCCATCTGCCTTGTATTTATGCTAAATTAAAAATGCGTTTACGGGGCCGTAGTTCACTTGGGAGAACGTTTGACTGGCAGTCAAAAGGTAGCGGGTTCGAATCCCGCCGGCTCCACCAGGTGTATGGTTCTACAGAAGACTTGCCGCTAAGGGAACTACCAGCGGTACTGCTCGGCCCTGACTGACCTTACCCCCGAAAACAGTAACACCCTGACTTAGAGTCTTCCGCTATAATAAAGTATTGAGGAGGACTCATCATGGTCAGGAAGTACAACGAGGAACAGATCATCGCCGTGCTCCGGGAAGCGGAAGCCGGCACGAGGATCGCCGATCTCTGCCGCAAGTACGGCATGAGCGATGCCACCTACTACAACTGGAAAGCGAAGTACGCCGGCCTCACCGTCAGCGAAGTATTACCAAACTTGAACTCAGCGGGCATCGCCTTGTCGTGGTCGAACAGGATGACGACAGTTTAACTTACCTGCTCCTTTATCACCCTTGCCAGTTCAAGACGATTGAGGTGACGAATACCAGGTACCTGAGAAATCAGTACGATAAGTATGATAAGCCCTGCAGTGAGCACATAGGTGTGGGTAAAGATAACCAGGTCGAAGCTAATCATATCGGTCTGAAACAGACTAAAGAAGTACAATGCCAGGCCATAACCGAGCGGAATACCGAGGATAAGCCCTACCAATCCCAGGAATAAGTTCTCAATAGTGAGCATTGCGGCAAGCTTGCCCTTGCTGTATCCCATAGTGCGCATGGTGGCAATCTCTCGGCGGCGTTCCAAAATGCTCACCGTCACCATCGTAAGAACGATAGCCAGGGCTAGTGCCGCACCAAAGCCGAGCATTATCCACATCATGGTATCTATGAGGTCAAACAGGTCGCTGACTATTGCCCTGCTTTCGGCAGTCAACTCTACTGAAGCAACAACCGGCATTTGAAAGGCCTTTCCCCTGATATCATCTATATGCTGAGGATTGACGCTGAGCATGAGACCACTGATTATGTCCTCGTCTCCCGCCAGCTTCTGGGCCTGGTTCAAAGTTACATAGCCCAGGCTACCCATAGGCTGCTTTATAAATCCGGCAACTTTCAATTGGTTAAGCCCGGAGGCAGTATGCAGGGTGACAACATCACCGGTATCTATGTCCAGTGTCTCCTGCAAAGCTTCACCCAACATAATTCCGTCGCCAGTGACCTTCGTCTGCTCTCCGGACATAGAATACAATCCATATAGTTCTGAGTCAGAAAGAATGCCGACCGTCAGTGTGGAGTAAGTATTGCCCTCATGCTCGAGCCGGCTGGGAATCTTCAGAACTGGTTGAGCCTCGGTTACCTCAGACCACTCCTGTACCTTAGTGGTTAGTGTTGTTGGCTGGGGTTGAGCGAAGGTAATCTGAGCATCATATCTTTGAATTTGGTCAAATTGCAGGCCCAATATAGCCTCGACGGAGTCAATAAAAGCAGCCGATACCAGAATCAAGCTGGTACCAAAAGCAACGCCAATGATGATGGAGAGGCTACGACGACGGTTGCGAAAGATATTGCGCAGTGGCATCTTCCACAGGGAGGAAAGGCGGGTGAGGAAGGGGAAGAGTCGTTCGAGGAGAAGTCTTCTGCCGCCAGTTGGAGGCGGCGTGCGCATAGCCTCAGCAGGGTGGATTCGGGAGGCGGCATAGGCTGGTAGAATCCCAGCAATCAGACAGGGGACGATACCAATGAATATCCCTTCCTCCATCGCCATCCAGTGGGTTTCCATTAGCGTGAAAGGTAGCTTCAAGATAGTGATATAGAGCGTGGTCATCGTCTCAGAGAGGAGATAGCCAGCCACCGTGCCGGTAATGGAACCGACGATTCCAATGATGAGCGCAAAGCTCAGGTAATGAATTAGAACTTGGCGGCGAGAATAGCCCACTGCTCGCATTACGCCAATCTGCGCCCTCTGGTTGTGGACGATTCTGGTTAGCAGAATGTATGTGGCCAATGCCCCTATGATGAGAAAGAGGAACGGGAAGACCTCGGCCATTTCTCCAAACTCCTGGAGGTCCAGCTCGAGCGCAGCATTGCTGGGCTGCTCATCACTGGAGACTACATCTATTACACCATAAGGGGTAAGAATCTCCTCAACCTGGTTAATTATGCCTGCTCTGTCTGCCCCATCATCAATAGTAACACAAAACTCGTTAATAACCGGCTTGCCCATAAGGCTAGCCACTACACTCTGAGGTACGAAAACAACACCAAAGGTTTCAGGTGAGACCAGTAGTTCCTGTCGGCTCTTAGCCGCGAAGATATACTCCGGGCTGGTGACAATACCAGCTACTCTGAAGCTAACTTCTTGGCTGTCTACAGTGAGAGATACAGTGTCCCCAGGTTTTAACTTATGATGTTCGGCGAAGCTCTTCTCCACAAGCAGTGAATTTTCTAGCTCCTCTCGGAAGTAAGAACCCGCCTCTACCTTGACATCGTTTACGGCAGGATGGGAGGTGGAGGGTAGAGATATTGCCCGCGCCAGCAGGGTTTTGACACTACCTCCAGGGAGCTTGAGAGGAATGTCAGCATTCATCCGGCCGGTAACAGCCTTGACGCCTGAAATTGCCTCCAGCTTGTTCACGGTTTCCTGTGGCGCCTCGGCAACTTTGACCGTGAAGTCGGCAAAATGGAGCCTTTCATATGAGTAGTCGTAGGACGCCTTTAGATTCTGGAAAGCCATGAAGGATGCGCCGAAGAAAGCAACGCCCAGGAAAATAATTGCACTAACTGCTAGAAATAGCCCCTTAGATGCGGCTAGGTCGCGAAGTAGTTTACGTTGTAGATTATTCATAGTAGCCTACCATTTCAATTCTTGAGGGTCGATGGGCCGCTCGTTTTGCTTGACCTCGATAATCTCGCCACTGCGGAGCCGAACCACCCTGTGGGCTATCTCTCCAATGGCGGTATTGTGAGTGACCAAAAGCACGGTCTTACGGTTCTTCTCATTTGCCATCCGGAGCATATTCAAAATGTGCTTGCCGGTTTCAAAGTCGAGCTCCCCGGTAGGCTCATCACAGAGGAGTATTGGGGGGTCCTTCGCTAGGGCTCTGGCGATGGCTACTCTCTGCTGCTCACCACCAGAGAGTTCACTGGGGTAGTGAGCAGCGCGCTCCTTAAGCCCAACCTCTTCAAGCACTGCCATGGTATCTCTAGGCTCCTTGACCAGCTCAGTGGCAAACTCGACATTCTCTTTGGCTGTCAGTGTTGGTATCAGGTTGAAGAACTGGAAGACAAAGCCAATATGGTTACGTCGATAGTTTGTTAGTTCACGCTCATCCATGGTAGTAATGTCGGTATCATCTACACTGATGCTTCCCGAGGTGGCAGAATCGATACCACCAACCAGGTTTAATAGCGTGGTTTTGCCCGAACCACTGGGCCCCATGATGACCAGAAACTCACCCTCCTTTATCTCCAGACTCACTCCCTTTAAGGCTTCAACCTTTACCATACCCATGGGGTAAGTTTTGGAGACCTGACTGAGGTTTATTTGAATATTGCCTTTTGCGGCCATGGCTACCTCCTCAAAGCTACAGATACCGTCTTAGTGTGGCTTAGAATTAAGCCTTTCATGTTGAACTAGTATAACTTCGTCTTACAGGTTTGTCTAGCAGATTCGGCTATCACCCTCTTTAACCCCGCAAAGCAAAACACGGGCTTCGTAGCAGTCCGAAAATGCTGCATAGTGACGGTCAAACAATCCCGATAGCCGTAAACAAGCCAAACCCTTTCTTACTATAGGCCTGCATATACACATTTCGTCATGTATATTACTTTCAGGCTGTAGACCCTCTGATAGGCTAAAATAGAGCCTAACGGGTTCCGGTGAGGTGCACAATCCGTTGGGGAGTCGAATCTGCCCCGTCAATTTGATTGCCTGCCGGCCCTGAAGTGGCCCGATTCAGGAAATTGGGGGGTCCGAAGTGGCTAGCCCCGCATCAAGCGCATGAATGGGCAAAGGGTCCGGCCAAGGTTCAACCGAGCCCGAATTTTGCTTGAGGAGGAACAAAGATGATTCGCAGTGTAGGCATCGACCTACATCAGGGGCAGCACAGAGCGCGCTGTCTGGATGAGAAACCACAGGTCGCTAAAGAGTTCCTTTAGGTTCTTATATGTTCTTTTATTGAATTTCATGACTGGCACTGCCGAGCCCAAGCGGTTACGCTATGGTGAGGAAGATGATATTAGTATGCTAAGTATAGCCATATCAAATGGAGAAGTCATCCCGGATACAAAGGCGAGGCCCCCTCTGCTCACATCACTTTTCATCTTTTCGTGCAACTTATCATCCGGAAAAGTATTATCCTTGCCAAGTGAGGTGACTGTGTTAGAATAAGACCAGTCTCGAATGGTCCAGGGTAACCATATGACAAATAGAACCATCATTCATATTGACCTCGATTCTTTCTTCGTTTCGGTAGAACAGGTACTTAATCCCGAACTCAAAGGTAAACCTGTTGTCGTCGGTGGCAAGCCTGACCGAAGAGGGGTCGTTGCGACAGCTTCCTACGAAGCGCGAGCCTTCGGTCTTCACTCCGGTATGCCACTGGTAACTGCCGCCCGATTATGCCCGGAAGCCATCTTTATCGAAGGGAATTTTGCCAGGTACCGCGAATTCTCACGGAAGTTTATGGCAATTCTTAGCGACTTCTCCCCGTTTATCGAACCGATGGGCATCGATGAAGCCTATCTGGATGTGACCGGATTTGAATCGATACATGGTTCCATTTGGCAAATGGCGGACAAGATGAAGCAGCGAATCCGGAGTGAATTGGGTCTCTGCGCTTCGATAGGTATCGCCAACTGTAAAGTGGTGGCCAAGGTCGCGTCGGACCTCTCCAAGCCGGATGGGCTCATCGAAGTGGCGCCGGGTGAAGAGCGCGGCTTCCTGGCGCCACTGCCCGTAGAAAAACTGCCCGGAGTCGGGAAACAGGCCGCGAAGGTCATCAAGGGCCTGGGAGTGCATACGATAGGCGGACTATCCCGAACGCCTTCTCATACCTTGAAAAGCCGCCTCGGTACTGCGGGAGAAATGTTGCATCATTTCGCCAACGGCATTGACGACAGGAAAGTACTGCCACCTGGCGAGGCGAAGTCCATCAGTCGGGAGACCACTTTCGGAGAGGATACCCGAGACCGCTTGTTTCTGGAAGCGACTTTATGGGCTCTGAGCGAGAAGGTAGTCGCCGACCTTCGTAAGAAAGGCAAACAGGCAAAGTGTGTGACTCTGAAGTTGAGGTACGCTGATTTCTCAACTATCACCCGCAGCCACACGCTTCGAGAAAGCGTCGATACCGACCGGGCGATATTTGAGACGGGTATTGGGTTGCTCGAGCGGGCACTGGCGATGGAAATACAGGCGGTGCGGTTGGTCGGCATCGGCGTGTCTAACCTGGTGGAGGCGAGCCGGCAGGCGACGCTATTCGCTCCTTCCACCCGGAAGCTGGAGGAATTGAATAAAGCCATCGACCGCATCCGGGACAAGTACGGATTTGACGCCATACAGACCGGACGGGTGATACGGCTTAAGGATATTTCAACTCAGTCTTGAAGTGAAAAGTGCATGATGCACTTTTCATCGGAATGTTGGGTGAGGGGGTAGAAAGCCTCCTCTATCTTGTGCTTGAGACCGTTTGTTGCGAGAACAATTATTAATACAGTTATTAATACAGTGGGCTAGGTGGCAAGGCCAAAAGCTAAACTAAAAATTCTTTTTCCGTCCACTGAGACCTGCCTTGGTGACTCGAACCCTTAACCGCGTGACTACGAAACTGCCGCATACGCCTGGGCACCCCAATGTGAAGCTCAGAACGCTCGGCGCCTTGACCCTGTCGCTTGCTCCGCTAATACGTACCGTATTCCACGGCGGCTTCCATATAGACACGGAAGTTATCCGGGTTCTTTGTTTCCGTGGCCGTGCAGCCGCCGGAGAGGACATAACCGCCACCGGGAGCGCAGGTCTCGATAAGCTTTCGGCAGCACTCCTTGACCTCTTTCGGCGTTCCGGTAATCATCAATGAGGCGGGCACGTTGCCGGAAATACAGCAGGTATCGCCAATCATTTTCTTGGCATTAGCCATGTCGGTCTGGTCAAACATCCACTTTACCCATCCCCTGGGGAAATCGCCGATGTACTCCAGCCTCTGATTATACCGGCCCTCGGCGAAGAGAGACACCATAATGCCCTCGTCGATTAAGGCATCCATGACCTTCTTCAGGCTGGGCCAGTAGAACTTCTCGAACTGCTTGCGGGACATGAAGGTATCGTCGCCCTTGTGCAGGGGGAAGCTCACCGAATAGCCGCCGACAGCATTCACATTGTTAATCAACCTTTCGATGGTCTGCCCCGTAATCATGTCGATACACTCCAGGATCTTCTCGGGCTGGCGGAACATATCGATAGCGACCCCCTCCGTCCCCCTTAAAAAGTCGCCGATGACATCGAACGGGGCTACCGCCAGGCCACCCCTCCCCGCCGGGAACCCGGCCGCCAGCATATCCCTGTTAAAGACCAACAGCTCTTTCTGCCATATTTCCATTTCTTCCCCGGCGTCTATCAGCGCCTGGAAAGCGGCCCGCATCTCGGGGCGGGCAAAGGGATAGGCCATTATCATGGGCATACCCATAAAAGCGCTCAGGGGCGGAAAATTCTTCAACTCCTCGGCGGCGAGTATCGTACGGGGTACCAGCACCCTGAAAGAGAAGTCGGAGGGGTCTTTTATAAGGGCA
>DAOVRI010000189.1 GCA_030628245.1 Dehalococcoidales bacterium | reverse complement strand
GGCGTTTCCGTGTGGCGCTGCTTGAGTCGCTGCGCGAGGTCTTCCATCGACAGCGTCGCCAGGAAGATAAACACGGCCTGCGGGACTATCTTCTTGATGGTATCCGCCCCCTGAACGTCAACCTTGATGACGACGTCTTTCCCGTTTTTCAGGGCCTGCCTGACCGGCTCTGCGGGTACGCCGTACCGGTTGCCGTAGACGCTGGCCCATTCCAGCAGTTGATTGCCATCAATCATTTCCTGGAATTCAGTACCTGATACGAAGTGGTAGTGTACGCCGTCATTCTCATTGGGGCGGTGGGTCCTGGTGGTGACGGTTACGATGAATTCGAGGGGGTAAACGGACCGCCTGAGTCCGCTTAATACCGCGTCCTTGCCGACCCCGGAGAGGCCGGAGAGGACTATGAGTAAAGGTTTTGCCGGTGGGTTAAGCGGGGGAAGGTTCTCACGGCTCATCGGGGATTTCACTCTGCTCTTGTTTTAACAGCGGGCCCGTCTGCCTTGTCTGAAGTCGGCTGGCAATGGTCTCCGGAGCGAGAGCCGCCAGTACAATATGGCCGCTATCAGTAAAGATAACGGCCTTGGTTCTCCTCCCGCTGGTCATGTCAATTACTTTCCCGTTATTTTTACCATCGTGGATGATGCGCTTGGTGGGGGCCGAATTCGGGGAGGCTATAGCGATAGCCCGGCTCATTGCCAATATATTGCCAAACCCAATGTGAACCAGCTCTATGCTCATATTACCACCTCGTACTTTATTCGCAGGACTAATATCTGCATTCCGGTCAAAGCCAGAAATCGCCTTCACATTTGGATTGGCCGGGTTCAGCGAGGCCGTTATTGCCGCCCGGTACTTACGAAGATGCTATAATACAGTATAAAAACGTACAGGAGCGCACTGCCTCGTTGGAAAACCCTCCAATAACCTAGCACTTGTCTCCGAGGTTGTCAAGGGCGTTTTACGCTCGCCGGTCACTGGATTTCTCCATCTTATATATAAAAATTTTACGTACTTTATATGAAAATTTAAGATTTGGCCCTTTTCTTACGGCAGGTATTGTGCTAGAATATAATGTAGCTATAGCAAAAGTTCGTTAACAACTGCACAGTAACAGGTTTAAGATTTGCCTCTTGGTGGTTAGAGCGGGGTGGCACCACCCGTTCCCATCCCGAACACGGTAGTGAAACGCCCCAGCGCAGACGATACTGAGGGGGTGACCCTTTGTGGAAAATATGCCACTGCCAGGAGGCTTAAATCTTACAGAAATCCCTCAAAGTCTATAGTTATATAATGAGACCGAATCTATCATCCCCGCTTGCTTTACAATTTGCTTTATTATAATATTAGAAATAGAGGGGTTCTCTATCAAATAAAGTAATTTTGGGAAGGGGATATGGCCAGCAGGTTTGAGAAATTCTCAGAAAGAGCCCGCCGCGTCCTCACGATAGCTCAGGAAGAGGCACGCAACCTCAACCACAGCTACATCGGCACCGAGCATATCCTGCTCGGGCTGGTACGTGAGGAAGAGGGGGTAGCCGCCAGGGTCCTTACCAACCTGGGAATCGGCCTGGGCAAGGTACGCTCGGCGGTTGAGTTCATCATCGGGCGCGGTGAGAAACCGGGCAGCGGCGAAACCGGCCTTACTCCCCGAGCCAAGAAAGTCATCGAGCTTGCCATAGACGAGGCCCGCCAGATGGGTCATAACTACATCGGCACCGAGCACCTGCTGCTGGGTCTGCTGCGCGAAGGAGAAGGCGTGGCCTCCAGCGTGCTGGACAGCTTCGGTATCACCCTCGAACGGGCTCGCGCCGAAACACAGCATATCCTGACCCAGGGGACACCCAAGGCCAGGCTCACCCGCAGCGCCAGCAAAACTCCGGCGCTGGACCAACTGGGCATCGACCTTACCGCAGCCGCCCGCGCCGATAAACTCGACCCCGTTATCGGACGGCACAAGGAAATCGAGCGGCTCATCCAGATACTGAGTCGGCGCACCAAGAACAATCCCGCTCTCATCGGTGAACCGGGCGTAGGCAAGACGGCCATCGTTGAAGGGCTGGCCCACCGCATCGTTTCCGGCGACGTGCCCGAGACTTTAGAAGATAAGCGCCTGATTGCGCTGGATATGGGGTCGCTGGTGGCCGGGACAAAATACCGGGGCGAGTTCGAGGAGCGGCTGAAGAAGATTATCGACGAGATAAAGACCGCAGCCAACTGCGTGATATTTATCGACGAGTTTCATACCATGGTGGGCGCCGGTGCCGCCGAGGGAGCCGTTGACGCCGCCAATATCCTTAAGCCCTCACTGGGGCGCGGCGAGTTGCAGTGCATCGGCGCGACAACCCTTGACGACTTCCGCAAATACGTGGAGCGGGACGCCGCCCTGGAACGCCGCTTCCAGCCGGTCCTGGTTGAGGAGCCATCGGTAGACGAGACGCTGGAGATATTGCGCGGCATCAAGGAACGCTACGAAGAGCATCACCGCCTGAAGATAAGTGATGAGGCGCTGGGCGCCGCGGCCAACCTGGCCGCACGTTATATACCCGACCGCTTTCTGCCGGATAAGGCCATCGACCTGGTTGACGAGGCTGCGTCGAGAGTGCGTATCCGGCACAGGACCATGCCCGTTACTCTCAAGCAGGCCAAGGAACAGGGCGATAACATACGCAAGGATAAAGAGGACGCCCTGGCGACGCAGGAGTACGATTTAGCGGCACAGCTGCGCGAGCAGGAAGTGCAAATCGGCGAGAAGATAAAGCAGCTGGAAGAGGAGTGGCGCAGCGAGCAGGAGCAGGAGGATGTGGTGGTCAAGAAGGAAGACATCGCCGAGGTGGTCGGCATGTGGACCGGGGTTCCGGTGGTACAGCTGGCCGACGACGAGACGAGCCGCCTGCTCAACATGGAAGAGGTGCTGCACAAGCGCATCATCGGTCAGGATGAAGCTATCGATACCATCGCCAAGGCGATAAGGCGGGCCCGGGCCGGCCTTAAAGACCCCAGGCACCCGATAGGTAATTTCATCTTCCTCGGGCCGACAGGAGTCGGCAAGACCGAGCTGGCCAGAACCCTGGCCGAGTTCATGTTCGGCAACGAGGATACGCTGATTCGGCTCGACATGTCCGAGTTCATGGAGAAATTCGCCGTATCGCGTCTGGTGGGGGCACCACCGGGGTATGTCGGCTATGACGAAGGCGGACAGCTTACCGAAGCGGTGAGACGCAAGTCATACAGTTGCATACTGCTGGACGAGATTGAAAAGGCCCACCCGGACGTTTTTAACCTGCTCCTCCAGATATTCGATGACGGCCACCTGACCGATGCCAAGGGCCGGCGTGTCGATTTCCGCAACAGCGTGATTATCATGACCAGCAATATCGGCGCCGAGCTCATCAAGAAAGGTACGACTATCGGCTTCGCTTCGCGCAGCGACGAAGCCAAGACGCGGGAGCAGACCTACGACAGGATGAAGGAGAACCTGCTTAACGAGCTGAAGAAGGCCTTCCGCCCCGAGTTTCTCAACCGCGTCGACGGCACGGTTGTGTTCCACTCCCTCACTAAGGAGCAGATACGAGC
>DAOVRI010000149.1 GCA_030628245.1 Dehalococcoidales bacterium | reverse complement strand
TTGATTATGCTCGTTTTTAGCTACAAAACGGTGCTACACGACACCCGAAAACACGGGGCGGGACGGCCTGCAAAGGACTGCAAAACCCCTATTCGGCGGTTCGAATCCGCCCGTCGCCTCCATTTTTTACACTCCAAATAAAAAAGCGGGACACCGGAGTATCCGGCAACACGCACCTTACACGCCCCCGCTCTCTCTTTACGATAAACAGGCTTCTATTTCATCCTCGTAAACGACTACCTCTTTCCTGTTCACACCGACACGCACGTTATAGATACAAAAGACCTGGCCGGTCCGTGGACTCATCCAGTAGTAGTCGGAGACTTCGCCCACCTGACCCGCGTACAGGTAGATATCATTTTCCCGCTGCGATGCGCCCTTTTCGCTAACGGGCTGAATGATGACCTTCTGCCCGACCGCGTATTTGGGCCTCACGGCGTTGTCCTTCATGGTCATTTGCGCATAATAATACGAAATTATTGATTTGTCAATACTTTGCTACGAAATTCATCCGATTTTCGTAAAAAATACCGGTTGTTCCGGCAGCCGCTAGTGCCAGCCAAAGCCCTGGCGCAGGCCGCGTACATAAGCCGCCTGACCGGCATGCTGCAGGCCATCGCTCAATGTGCCGATAAGCATCATCCCGAAAGTTGGCGGCGGCTTGAGTCAAGTGGCTTTCAATCAGACCGCCGGCACCGTCCTTGACACTCCAACTTCCAGCACCTACAATTACTCTGAAAGCGCCGGGGTGGCGGAACTGGCAGACGCAGCGGACTTAAAATCCGCCGGGGCAACCCTTGTGGGTTCGAGTCCCACCCCCGGCATTACTAAAGGAGTATAATGTGCCTCCCTGGCTGATAATTTTAATAGGCTATCTCCTCGGCGCCGTACCGACGGCTTATCTCACCGGGCGTATCCTGAGAGGCAGGGATATCCGCCAGATGGGGGACGAGAATGCGGGGGCCGCCAACGCCTACCGCGAGCTGGGTCCCAGGGCCGGCGTTATCGTGGGCGTCATCGATGCCGCCAAGGGCGCCACGGTTATCCTTATCGCCCAGGCTGCCAATATGTCTCAGGTCGTCGTCATGTTTGCCGGCGCCGCCGCCGTCATCGGCCATAACTGGCCGGTCTTCCTCGGCTTCCGCGGCGGGCGGGGCGAAAGCACCACCATCGGCACACTGCTGGTTCTGGTACCTCTGCCGATGCTCATTCTAGCCATTCCGGCCCTGCTGGTCCTCGTTATCAGAAAAAACGTCATTCTGGCCAGTGCCGTTCTCTTCGCACCCCTGTCGCTGGTGGGCTGGTGGGTGAGCACGCCGGTGCCGCTCATCATCTACAGCATAGCTCTCCCCTGTCTCGTAGGGTTCACTCACTTCCTCAGGACAAGGCCGAAGGCCGTACGACAGGCCTGAAAACGCCCCTGCCGATTGACAACAATAGAGCGTACTGCTAAACTGAGATTGCGGACACAATACTATGAGGCCTGATAGCTTTACGGAGTTTGTCTCCGGGTTTACCTGCACTAAAAACAGAACTATGCGGCGCCGACGGTTTAAACATGAAAGTTCCGGTACGATAAGGGGCTTCATTGACCAATAAAAACGGAAAGGGTCTGGTTCAGATCTTTACCGGTAACGGCAAGGGCAAGACGACAGCAGCACTGGGCACCATACTCAGGGCTGCCGGGTATGGGTTAAATGTATTCATTGTTTTCTTCATGAAGGGCGACTACAAGTACGGTGAATTCAACGCCCTGCCAAAACTCCCCAATATCGTGATACGCAAGTCCGGCTTCCGTCAATTTACCGACCCCCTCAATATCAAGCCGGAAGAGAAAGAACAGGCAGAATCAGCCCTGGCGGCAGCCAGAGAAGCCACCCTTAGCGGCAGCTATGACCTGGTGGTGCTGGACGAAGTGAATGTCGCCCTGGAATATAAACTCATCGAACTTGACGAAGTCGTTAAACTCATCGAAGACAAACCTCCCCATGTAGAACTCATCCTTACCGGTCGCTATGCCGATAACAGACTGATTGAGATGGCCGACCTGGTAACCGAGATGGTAAAGGTCAAGCATCCCTTTGATAAAGGCATCAAAGCCCGAAAGGGCATTGAATATTAATTAAACGGAGGTAATTATGAAGGTTACACTGAGCGTCATTAAAGCTGACGTTGGCGGCTACGTGGGACACTCCGAATCACACCCCGATATTATTGCTAAAGCCCAGGAATGCCTGAATAAGGCTAAAAAAGAGGGAATGTTAATAGATTGCCAGGCGACCAAGTGCGGCGATGACCTGCAGCTCATCATGACGCATCAGAAAGGGACAGGCAACTATGATATCCATAAACTGGCCTGGGACACCTTTATCACCGGTACCGAGCTGGCTAAAAAGATGAAACTCTATGGTGCCGGACAGGACCTCCTGACCGATGCCTTTTCCGGTAATGTCAAGGGCATGGGGCCGGGACTTGCCGAGATGGAGTTCGAAGAAAGGACTTCGGAACCGGTGCTTATTTTCATGGCGGATAAGACCTCCGCCGGAGCCTGGAACATGCCTCTCTACAAGATGTTCGCCGACCCCTTCAATACCATCGGGCTGGTCATCGCCCCCAGTATGCACACCGGCTATGTCTTCGAGGTTCACGATGTCAAAGAACACAAGAAAATTCGCTTTAGCGCCCCCGAAGAAATATACGATATGCTGGTGTTCATCGGGGCGCCGGCGAGATTCGCCGTTAAGTACGTCTACCATAAGGAGACCGGAGAAATAGCTTCAGCCTCCTCGACAGAGCGCCTTTCGCTGCTGGCCGGCAAGTACGTCGGCAAGGACGACCCGGTATGCATCGTCAGGGCGCAGGGCATTTTCCCGGCGGTCGGCGAGATTCTGGAACCGTTCGCATCGCCGGTGCTGGTAGAGGGGTGGATGCGCGGTTCCCACATGGGGCCGCTGATGCCGGTATCGGTAGCAGATAGCACACCCGCCCGCTTTGACGGCCCGCCGCGCGTAATCGGCCTCGGCTACCAGCTAAACAACGGCATGCTGGTTGGTCCGCGGGACATGCTCGCTGATAAGTCGTTCAACCTGGCACGCCACCATGCCAATGAGATGGCCGACATGATGCGGCGCCACGGTCCTTTCGAGCCCCACCGCCTGCCACTGGAAGAAATGGAATACACCACCATGCCAGAGGTCATGGAAAAGCTCAAAGACAGATTCGAAGACCTTGTCTGAGCTCAAGGTGGGGGCTATTATTTGACAATAAGAGAAGCCGCGGTGACTGCCGCGGCTTCTCCAACACAATGAGAAAGGGGATTTCCATTGCACGATAACAAGCTCCTGCTGGCGACCAACAACCCAGGCAAAGTCCGCGAGTATAAAAGTCTGCTCCGGGGAATTCCTTACGAGATAGTGACACCGGCGGAGCAGGGCATCACCACGGAGATTGAGGAGGCCGGAGTCAGCTTTGAGGAAAACGCCCGACTGAAGGCAACCACCCTGTCCAGGGAAAGCGGGTTGCTATCGCTGGCTGACGATTCCGGACTTGAGGTGGACGCCCTGGGGGGCGAACCGGGGGTTTTATCGGCCCGCTATGCCGGAGAGGGCGCTTCGGATATAGATAGAATCAACTACTTGCTGGCACGCCTTAAGGATGTGCCCGAGGAGAAACGTACCGCCCGCTTCCAGTGCGTGGTTGCGATAGCCGCGCCTGACGGTGCGGTTGAGCTTTGCTCCGGGGAATGTCGGGGAGTTATCGCCACAGAACCGAGAGGTAATAACGGATTCGGCTACGACCCTATTTTCTACGTGCCGGAGCTGGGCAAGACTATGGCGGAGCTGCCGCCGGAGGAGAAAAACCGGATAAGCCACCGGGCGAGGGCGGCGGCTAAAGCAAGAGAACTGCTCATGAAATTTAACTTATCAGCGCCATAGCTTATTAATAACACTTTCCTGTATAATACCCATTAGAGGCTAGTATCATGACCGGAATTTCTGATTCATTCCAGCGTCCTATTAACTACCTGCGCATCTCGGTGACCGACCGGTGTAACCTGCGCTGCGTTTACTGCATGCCGGCAGAAGGCGTCCCCCTGATGGCGCACGCCGACATCCTCAGTTATGAAGAAATTTACAGCGTGGTGAAAGCTGCCGCGGAGATGGGTATCAACAAGGTCAGGCTGACCGGCGGCGAGCCGCTGGTCAGGGCGGGTCTCTCCGACCTGATAAAAATGCTGGCGGGTATCGAAGCTATCGACGATATTTCCCTGACGACCAATGGTATCCTGCTGGCGCAGCATGCCGCCGAGCTTAAAGAGGCCGGCCTGCGGAGGGTTAATGTCAGCCTGGATTCCCTGAAACCGGAAAGGTTTAATAAGATTACCAGATGCGGGAGTCTTGAAGATACCCTGGAAGGTATCGAGGCCGCCAAGACGGCGGGGCTAACCCCTGTTAAAATCAATGCGGTGGTCATGGCCGGGGTAAACGATGACGAGCTTACCGATTTTGCCGCCAGGACAGTCAGCGATGGCTGGCACGTACGCTTTATCGAGCTTATGCCCCTGAACGGTGACGATTCCAGCCATATAAAGCTCGTCCCCGTCAGCGAAATGAGAAAACGCATCGAAGTGATGGGGAAACTGGAGCCCAGTGAGGTTGAAGTGGGTAACGGGCCGGCCAAATATTACCGGCTGACCGGAGCCAACGGCACAATCGGCTTCATAACGCCAGTCACGGAACACTTCTGCTACCGGTGCAATCGACTTCGCCTTACCGC
>DAOVRI010000211.1 GCA_030628245.1 Dehalococcoidales bacterium | reverse complement strand
TTATGCTATAATTCTATTTAGAGATGCTGAAAGCCGAAATTATCACCAGCGGCACCGAGTTGCTTCTCGGTGAAATAACCGATTCCAATACGCCGTACCTCGCCAGCCGGCTGGCAGGACTAGGGATAGACCTCTATTATACTTCGACGGTCGGCGATAATTACCAGAGGTTTTACGGAGTCCTCGAGCAGGCCTGGAACCGGTCGGACCTGATTATCACCACCGGCGGACTTGGCCCGACTCAAGGGGATATCACGCGGGATGTCATCGCCGGACTGTTAGGGGAAGAGCTGACCGTAGACCCCGATTTAAAGAGAGAAATCATTGAGTTGTTTTCAAGACGCGGTATGGAAATGCCGGAAAATAATATCAGGCAGGCGACCATCATTCCGTCAGCGGTAGCCCTGCGTAACTCCTCGGGCACGGCTCCGGGCTGGTGGGTGGAAAAAGAAGGCCGGATTATCGTGACTCTACCCGGGCCCCCCGCCGAGCTGCAGAGTATGTGGAACTACCAGGTACTGCCGCGACTGAAAGAGAAAAGCGGCGCCATTATCGTATCCCGGACGATAAAGACGTGGGGACTGTCCGAAGCCAAGGTGGACGAGATGGTATCTCCTTTTCTATCGACGGCTAATCCTACGCTGGCGATGTATGCCGGGCCGGAGGGTATACGATTACGTATTACGGCGAAGGCGGACACGGAGGAGGCGGCCGGTGCCCTGATTACGGAACGAGAAAAAGATATCAGAGGAATACTGGACAATTACATCTGGGGCGCCGACGACGAGACTTTAGAAGGGATAATCGGCCGGTTGTTGCGCTCCAGAGGTATGACGCTGGCGGTAGCCGAATCTTTCACCGGCGGTTTGCTGGCCGGTGCTTTAACAGGAGTTCCGGAGAGCCGCGATTTCTTCCGGGGCGGCATAATTGTGCCAGCCGGTGCCGCTGAAGCCAGTGCCGAATCGGCGGCAGGGTTGGCGAATAAGGCTCGCCGGGAGTTCGCCGCGGATGTCGGCATTGCTATTGACGGAAACATTAAAGATGCCGACGATAACACGAGAGACGCGGTCTATATAGCCGTCGATACGGCATCTAATCAGGGGACGATTAAAGCCAACTACCCGGCCAGGTTGCCGTATATAACCAGGAGAATAATCAGCCACGCGCTTATTTATCTCCGGGATTTTATCCGGTCTTAAATAGACGGCAAGAAAAATTCCTGCATCATTCTGTTGCCCTTAACGCATCCGTGTTTTACCTGAGGGCTTCCCTCCCGGAGGCGGGGAAGGCATTAGCCCCGAAGCCGTACCATCTGCCCCTGGCCGTTTGGCCGTCCGGGTCTACGTTGACAACGCCGGAAATCGTGCGCCCGGTTGATTGTTGATTCTCCGTGTTGTATATTTACCATAGGGAGAGGTAAATGAATCGACAGGAAGCTCTTGAGTCAGTTCAGGCTAACGTGGAGAACGGCAACCTGGTAAAACACATGTTAGCCACGGAAGCTATCATGCGGGTCCTGGCCAGGCGTATGGGCGAGGACGAAAACGAGTGGGGACTGGCCGGACTGCTCCATGACATCGATGTCGAGCTTACCGAGGGCGATATGAGCAGTCACAGTAAGCTGGGGGCCGACCTTGCCCGGGACCTGGGAGCCAGCGAAGCGATTGCCAGTGCTATCCTCTGCCATAACGAGACCCACGGCATTGTCCCGGAAACCAGCATGGAGAAGGCGCTTTTCTGTGCCGACCCGTTGACCGGCCTGATTACGGCAGCGGTGCTGGTGCGACCCGACAAAAAAATAGAGACTCTTGAAGCAAAGTCGGTGCGGAAGCGGTTCAAGGAAAAGAGCTTCGCCGCTGGTGCCAACCGGGAGCAAATCGCCCGGTGTGCCGACATCGGCCTTGAGCTCGATGAGTTCATCGCCATCGGCTTGGAGGCGATGAAGGGAATTGCCCCGCACCTGGGGCTTTAGACGACTAATTTACCGAAATCATCGAGCCTTCTGCCGTCTTGGTAACATCAATTCGTACCGGGAAGGCGTCTTTCAGTTCGTCCATGTGGGTGATGACCAGTATTTTATCGAAGTCGCCCTGTATGGATTTAATCGCTTCCTGCAGTTTTTCCATTCCGGCATTGTCCTGGGTGCCGAAGCCCTCGTCGATAATCAGGGTGGGTAGCGGCGCCCCGGCCCGTTTGGTGAGCAGCCGGGACAGGGCGATGCGGATGGAGAAGTCGATACGGAAGGCCTCGCCGCCGCTGAACATTTCGTAGTTCCTGGTGCCCAGTTCGTCGGCGATAGTGATGTCCAGCGTTTCCTGCACGGTGCCCTTTTTGGTTTCCTTCTGCGTATCGAATTTTACCGTCATTCTGCCATCGGTCATGCGAGCGAGAAGTAGATTGGCCTCCGTTTGAATTTCCGGGATTGCTGTTTCGATAATCAATGCCTGTATGCCCGTCTTACCGAAAGCCCGGGCCAGTTCCCGGTAAATGGTCTCCTCTTTGGAGACTCGTGCCAGCTGGCCCTCTTTCTCTTTCTTCTTTATTTCCAGGTCAGTGCAGTGCTGGAGCTTTGCCTTGACGCTCCCCACCGCTTCCTGGGACTGGCTGCGCTGACCGGAGAGGTCTCTATACTCGGTCTCGGCGGTGGCCAGCTCGTCGCGCAAAGAGGGGAGCCGTGTCAACTCCGCCGACAGGGCTTCTTTTTTCTCATTATCGAGCTTCAGGCTGTCGCGGAGTCCCTGGGCGGCTTCCCCGGCGCGTGCCGCCGCCTCTTTTTGCTCACTAATAAGCCTTTCC
>DAOVRI010000229.1 GCA_030628245.1 Dehalococcoidales bacterium | reverse complement strand
GCGGCAGCAACGGCCGCCGTAAAGGGTATCGCGGAATATCGCCAATACCAGCCTGAGGTTAAGTCGCTACAGAGCTATCACGCCGAAATTACATAAGGATTATTTCAGGAATAAACTATTTTGTTATGGCTACCATTTTCTTCAAAGCTTTTTGGTTCATCTGTGCCCAATCAGAATTCAGTTCGTAGCCGAGAATTTCTTCAACATAGCACGTTCTTGCGGTTAAGCCGGCCTGAAGGACGAGCGCCGTAGCCTGCCCGGTTTTTCGAAATATAGAATTTCTTTTATTTTAATATTGCTTCCCTTTTTGGTGGCCATCGTATCACCCTCCACTCGTGCTTGAAATATTATCCCAGCAGCCTGATAATCTCGGTTGCGTCATCCAGTTCCTCAAGACGCGTTATCATATCAATTACTCTCTCGACCGTATCAGCGGGCAGCGGCTTTATAGAGCTGGCGGCACACTCCCTGAATTTAACCGCGCAGTCCTCGAATGTCATCGGCCTTTCCACGCTGCCCAGGCAGTGCTCTACCTCCTCGGTGTACTCCGTGTCGTCGTTCATCGTAATGATTACCCCGCCCGGCCCTACGCCGTGCCGGTCCATGGAAGTATCAAGCACGGCGGATACCTTCCGGGCAATATTCAGGATTTCCTGCCTTTTTAAAGCTTCATCGGTAAAGTCTTCTACGGTAACTTTACCTTTGACCAGAGCTGTGGCCACTACCCAGGGTACGCTGAACTGGGCATCGGTGATAGTCCGTGGAGCATGCTTGACCTCCGGGGGCTGAGATAAACCGTATACCGACTGTCCGCCGTATACCGTTATATCCCGTATGTCATAAGGATTAATCTCATGTCGTGAAACCAAAGCGAGTGCTGCATCGATGCAGGCATGGGCGAGCCCGCAGCAGGGATAGGGCTTATCGCCTATGTTTACCCCCTCGAATCTTTTCCCTAAATCCGAGGTCAGTATGCTAATGTCGTAATCTCCTCCCATGTAGGCGTTGAACAGTCCGGTTCTCCCTTCGAGGGAGTCCCTCTCACCCGTAATCCCCCTCTCGGCCATCAGGGCAGCCGTGATGCCGGCCTTGGCCGCCAGTCCCGGCCCCATTCTCTTGGCCAGCGCCCCGTCACCCACGCCGGAGCCGGCGCCGCCGCATTGATGGTAGGCGAGACCCAGGGCATTTATCATTTTCTCTTCGTCAAGACCCATTATCCTCCCGGCCATGGCGGCGGCCCCCAGGAAACCGAACAGGGTTGTAGGGTGCCAGCCGGAGCCGAGAGCGCTGCTGCCCGGTCGGCTCGCCAATCCCAGCCTGGCCAGGAAATCACCTCCCAGAGCGATAGCCGTGATTAATTCCCTGCCGCTTAGTTTTCCCATCCGCTCGGCCACCGCAAAACAGGTTGACACGGCTACGCACCCGATATGAACCAGAGCCACCTGATGGCCGTCGTCATAGTCCAGGGCGTGTATCATCGTGCCGTTGACCTGAGCCGCATTGGGGGCCGGACACTTAATACCGTGGGCGATGACGGTG
>DAOVRI010000095.1 GCA_030628245.1 Dehalococcoidales bacterium | reverse complement strand
TAGAGAGTTGCTATATCAGTTTCACCGCCTCCCCGATATCCTCGAAGTAGTTATGTCTGCCCCCTGATTTTCATTTTTAATGTCTTTACAGCGCCTTATGTGCGATTTCGGCAATGTCGTAAATCTCGATATCTTCCCCGTACTCTTTAACGGCGTCCCTGAAATTCCTTTCGCACCAGGGACAGCTGGTAACGAGCGCCGTGGCGCCGGTGGCTTTCGCTTCCTTGAGTCGCTCGTTGGCGGTCCACAGGGCTAAATCGGGGTCGGCCTGGCTGACACCGGCCCCGCAGCACCAGGCATTTTGACGGTTGCGTTCCATCTCCACCAGCTCGATTCCCGGTACGTTCTTCAATACGTCCCGGGGAGGCTCGTAGACGCCGTCGTCCCCCAGATGTCTTCCCAGGTGGCAGGGGTCGTGATAGGTGACCTTCATGGGCAACCTTTTCGTGAATTTGAGTTTCCCGTCCTTTAGCGACCGGTCGAGGTACTCTACCATGTGCAGCACGTCGAACTTCATGGGGATATTGACTTTAGGGTAGAGTTTTTTGAACGTGCTGTAGCCGTCCGAGCACGAGGTAACGACCCGGCTCACGCCCAGCGAGTTGAAGGTCTCCATGAAATGCTCGGCGTACTTGGTGAATTCCCCCATATAGCCGATTTCGTAGGCATGGCCGCCGCAGCAGGATTCCTCCATGCCCATGATGCCGACATCCGCACCGGCGGCTTTCAGGAGGTTAATAGCGCTCCGGGGCACCTCCCACAGCTCGGGCTCGAAGGAGAGCATGCAGCCGGCGTGGTAGGCAACGTCCACCTTTTCCTGCCCGGCGTCCTTTATTCCCATGTCCCTGGCCCAGTCCCCGCGTTCCGCCTTGGGTTTGCCGAAGACGTTGTCGTCCTTCTTCAGGCTTTCGACCATAATCATGTAGGCGGGATTCAGATTACCCTGCGTCACGGCTTCCGTACGGAGTGCCTGGACGGTATCAAAGATGTGCTGGCGGTGGTAGACACCGCACTGCTGTTCGCAGGAAAGACAGCCGGTGCAGGCATATATCCTGTCCAGTATATCGTCGTCCAGATTCAGTACGCCGTTGACAACCCCCCTGGCTATCAGCATTTTCCCCGATGGAAAATAGGACTCAAGCTGGTACCTTTCTCCGGCGGGGCAGACGGGCGTAAATATATCCAGGACACTCTTACAGGTGCCGCAATGCGTACATCCGTAGAGCCATTCCTTCAAATCGCTAAGGGCCATCGTTGCCTCCGATATTGTTTAATAATGTCATTCTCGGGGCAAGCTTCGCGGGAATGACAGAGTGTTTTTAAACTGTCCCGTTTTATTCAATTACTTACCTGCCTTAATCGAAGTCTTCCCACCGGGCCGGCCAGCCCGCCCCCTGGTCGGCTTGAAGGGCCAGCTTGGCATATATGGCCAGCATCCCGGTTACTTCGGACTGGGAAGGGGGCGTCCACAACAATTTTCTGTGAGGTATGTTACAGGCGGTATCACAATTCTAGCAGCTTATTATGCCATGAGCAAGGAAGGGAAATTCGATAACCCGGGTATTGACATTCTTTTCATGGATATGGTAATGTTTATATTGTTGATGAAAAAGGTCAACAATACTTTGAAATATATTTATCAAGAAAAATAGATTATTGAAAAATGAAAATAGGTTCCAGGTAGATGGCAAACCAGGTAATCGTTGCGTGGTTGCACACACTGAGTTTTTGTGTAATACCTTAAACAGTCAGACGAGAAATATCGAATACAGCCCACTAATCAGGGCGCCCTCCCGACATACTCTCATTCCCTTTTGATAACTTTAGACCCCAACATAGCGTCCGCAGCCGAATCCTTCGCCCAGTTGGCACCACACGCAACTGCCTGGCATCTCGTCGGCAATCATAAGCTGCGATTCGCATTTTCCACAGAGGTATTCCTCTCCAGGTTTCATGGGGCCGTCGCAGGGAGGAATGGTCATAGGACAAAGCTGGATGCAGCTGCCACATTGCTTACAGAAATCGGGGCGGATACCGAAGGGATAGTCCACGTGGCGGTCCTTGCCTCGCCCGACAAAGCCTATCGCCCGTGCCTGCCAGATCTCGGCGCAAACCCGCACACAGCGTCCGCATAAAACACAGTCCTCGTTCCGAAACGGATACCGTACCTCTTTAACCCCGCAGCGCAGGGCAATGTCCTGAATAGCGCGGGAGTTGGGGGCCTGGGCCACCAGCAGTTCCGCGAGGTTACGGCGCAGTTTCCGGATTTTATCCGTATTAGTCATAATCACCATACCCTCCTCCACATTCAAGGTGCAGGAAGCTACGACATTAGAATGGCCGTTGACCACGTGTTCGACAATGCACAGCCGACACGCGCCGATGTCAGACAGATAAGGCACATGACACAGATGGGGAATGCAGATGCCATATTCAATGGCGGTGTCGAGAACGCTGGTCCCCTTAACCGCGTGAATGATGGCCCCGTTTATGTTAACGTTGACATATTGCTGCATCTTAATACCTCGTTTTCTCAGACGACTTGAATCGCATCAAACTTGCACTCGCTTCGGCAGATTCCGCATTTCTGACAGAGTTTGGCATCAATAACATGAGCCTGTTTTTTCTCGCCGGTGATCGCCCCGTACATACATTCGCGTATACAGACACCGCAGCCAGTACATTTGTCCGGATCAATCGAGTATGTAATCAGGGCCTTGCACACCCCGGCCGGACATTTCTTTTCGTTGATGTGCGCCTCGTATTCCGGGCGGAAATAACGCAAGGTGGTGAGTACCGGATTGGGCGCGGTCTTACCCAGCCCGCACAGGGCAGTCTGCGAAACAGTATCGCCCAACTCCTCCAGGAGGTCAAGCTGCTCCGGTCTCCCCCGGCCTTCGGTGATGTCCGTGATTATCTCAAGCATACGGTCAATTCCCAGCCGGCAGGGCACACACTTGCCGCACGACTCGTCTTGCAGGAAGGTCAAAAAATACTTGGCCACGTCCACCATACAGGTCTCCTCATCCATTACCACCATACCACCCGAACCGACCATAGAGCCGGCTTCGGAAAGTGCGTCGAAGTCGACCGCAAGGTCAAATTTATCCACCGGAAGACACCCGCCCGATGGTCCGCCGATCTGAACCGCCTTTATCATATTGCCGTTGACCGCGCCGCCGCCAATGTCAAACACCACTTCGCGGATAGGTGTGCCCATGGCTACTTCAACCAGGCCAGTGTTCTTGATGCGGCCGGTTAGAGCGAGGATTTTGGTACCCTTACTCCCTTGCGTCCCCTTCGAGGCAAACCATGATGAACCATTCAAGATTATAGCTGGAACGTTAGCCCAGGTCTCGACATTATTAAGGGTAGTAGGCTTGTGGTAAAGACCGTCCACAGCGGTATGGACATCCTTGGCCCGGGGCTCGCCGACTTTGCCTTCTATGGAAGCCATTAGAGCTGTTGATTCTCCGCAGACGAAGGCTCCTCCACCCCGGGCAATGTCCACATCGAATGAAAAGGACGAGCCCAGGATATTATCGCCGAGAAGGCCGAGTTCACGGGCTTGCTCAACGGCAATTTGGGAATGCTTGACCGCGAGCGGATATTCGTTGCGGACGTAGATGTATCCCTTCTGAGCACCGACAGCCCGGGCGCCAATCATCATGCCTTCCAAAACCAGGTGTGGGTTACCCTCGAGCACGCACCGATCCATATAAGCCCCGGGGTCGCCTTCGTCCGCGTTACAAATTACGTATTTCTCATCCCCGGGGGCCTCCCGACACTCGCCCCACTTGCGTCCGGTCGGGAACCCTCCGCCGCCACGTCCCCGCAACCCCGAGGACTTAATTTCATTGATAATCTCCTCCGGAGCCACACCGTTAAGTACTCTGGTGAGAGCAGAATATCCGCCGGCCACGATGTAATCCTCGATTGAGCAGGGGTCAACCATGCGGTTCTGGGATAAAATCTGCCGGTCCTGCGCCCGGTAAAAGGGAATCTCCGCCTCGGTCCGAATTTTTTCGCCCGAAACCGGGTCCGTATAAAGTAGGCGCTCAATTAACTCGCCCTTCATTACGGTCTGGTAAACGACCTCGAAAGCATCCTCCGGTGAGACGTGGCAATAAAACACATTGCCCGGCTCAATAACCATGACGGGACCTTGCTCACAGAAACCGTGGCATCCGGTGACACACAGGCGCACGTTCTGGTCCAGTCCCTGCCGGGATAACTCGTCCCTTAGCGCGTCAATGACAGCCCGGGAATTGGAGGCCTGACAACCGGTGCCCCCACACACCATTACCGTAGTGGTGATGTTTTGCCGCTGCTCCCGAAGTTGCTCACGCAGGTGTTCCAGTTCGCGGTAACTATTGAGCCTTGGCATCTTGTTTATCCTCCGTTTTCTGGCTGCCAAGGGTCTTAATCAGTTTACGGAGCTTCCCGGGTGTCATATGGTGATGATATGACCCGTTTTCCGTAACGATCGGTCCCAGCGCGCAAGCACCCAGGCAGTTAACATGCTCGACAGAGAAAAGACCATCGGAGGTTACCTCGCCTGGTTTTACTCCAAGTTGCCCGGTAGCCTGGTCGAGGAGAAGGCGGGCGCCACGTACATGACAGGCTGTGCCCATGCACAGAGTAAGGACATTCTTGCCGGATGGTTTTAATCGAAAAGCCTTATAAAAAGAAGCCACCCGGTAGACTTCTATAAGCGGCACGCCGAGGTCGCGGGACACGGTCTGTATGGCCTCTTTGGAAATGTAACCGTAGTTTTTTTGAACGTCCTGGAGCACTTCAATGAGTTGATTCGGTTGACTGCGACGTCCTTCCACGATTTGAGCGAGCGTTTGGGGCGGCATGTTAACCTCCTTAGATTGAAAGACTGCTTGACTATTTTCAAAATACCTGATAGGATGAATGTTGTAAATACGGAATAAATGCACTTATATTACCTATTAAAAATAGGCATTATTTTAGGCACAGTAAATTGCTTATCCAGAACAGGTAGTCAGACGGAGAAATCTAGTGGAAGATAAAAAAACTTCTTCGTACCCCACTGAAGGTCAGCATCTGCCTTTTCCCTCGAAAGACCTGGCGCTTTTGTGGCGAATCCCATTTCCCACCGAAACCGAGCCCGACAGAGTCGGGTTCGCGCTACGCGAGCGCATCAAGGAGTT
This sequence comes from Dehalococcoidales bacterium, assembly GCA_030628245.1. Taxonomy (GTDB): domain Bacteria; phylum Chloroflexota; class Dehalococcoidia; order Dehalococcoidales; family RBG-16-60-22; genus JAFGPF01. The sequence goes on along the minus strand of DAOVRI010000095.1, from coordinate 1,425 downwards.
GAACTGCCTTTACGGGGTTTCTCAACTGGCCGAGCGCAATCTTTATTCTATTGACGATCTTCTGCGGGAGCTCGTGAATTTTCTGCCCCATTCATGGCAGTATCCGGAAATCACCTGCGCCCGGATCTTCTTTAAGGGAAAAACATACACGAGCGACAAATTCAAAATGACCAACTGGCGGCAGTCGTCGCGGATTTACATGTACCACGAGGCCGTGGGTGAGTGTGGTATTTTCTACCTGGAAGAATGCCCGCCGGCTGATGAGGGTCCTTTTCTAAAAGAGGAACGCGCCTTGCTGGATGCTGTGGCCGAGCAGATTGGTGCCATAGCCACGCGGATATCGGCGGATTTGGAATTGCAGGAGACCAACCAACAATTAACCCTGGAGCGCAAAGCCTTACAGGAGGCTAACACCGCTTTGCGGTTAGTCCTGACCCGGATTGAGCAAGAGAAACAGGAAATCCACCAGGACATTAAAATGAACGTCGAGAAAATCCTGATGCCGATCCTGAACGCCCTTGCCTTGCAACTACCCCCGTCCCAGAAAAAATACGTAGAGATGCTCCAGACTAACCTCGAGGAAATCACCTCGCCGTTCATCAGTCAATTGTCCATCTCCTACCATTCGATGACACCGACCGAAATCGCTATCTGCAACATGATTCGGAACGGAATGCGCACTAAAGAAATTGCCGAGATGCGAAGTGTATCCGGGGCTACCATAAACCGCCACCGTGAAAAGATCCGACGCAAACTCAAGATTACCAACCAGGATGTTAATCTCGCGACTTTTTTGGAATCAAACATGTGGGGAGGAAAACAGAAAGTAACAGATTAGGATAGTTTATCTATTGGCATATTTTTGAGGGCAACAATCGGATATTCTGACGCCTCTCCAAAGTGGGAAGGCGTTTCTTTTTGTAATAATTTCCAATTCCCACGGCGGGAGGGAGTGTTAAAGTAGCTATTTCTTCTCGATGAACAATGTGACGGATTGTTACTTTGCCATTTGTCCGTTGAACAAAAGGGGTTTTTGTTATATCTGAAAACCTAGCTAGATTTTCCCCCCACTCACCGGGCGTTGCTTTTGCCTTTGTACAAGTATTATGATTGGCATTGGTAACCCTTGATGTATTGACCCGGGCAGTTCACATACAGAAAGAGGTCCAAAGATGGTCAATAATGCAGACAGCCAGCGTCTTGCGAAACGAATGAGATGGGCAGGGCGAATAATCTGCCTTATCATAACAGTCTTCGGGGGAACAATGCTAATTGGTGGAGCCGTTAGTGAATCCCTTTCGCAGGGCTTTGTAACGACGTCAATAGAGGGCAGTCTGCTATTTCTGATTGGTATAGTCGCATTGGCCGGCTGTATTCTGTCCTGGCGGCAAGATCTACTTGCTGGCATACTGCTGGTCATAACCT
>DAOVRI010000194.1 GCA_030628245.1 Dehalococcoidales bacterium | reverse complement strand
GTATGTTCATCCCAGCAAGCTCTCCCCACTTATCCAGCGAGCGATATCCTGGTAGGTAATCAGTACCATCAATGTTAACAATATCATGAATCCGATAGAGTGCACGATACCTTCAACACGATGGGAAACGCGTTTGCCGCGTCGCATCCACTCCAGTATGACAAACACAATCCGGCCACCGTCGAGAGCGGGGAACGGTATCATCTGGGTGATGGCGATGGCAATGCTGATGAATGCCGCCAGTTCCAGCACCGGACTTATCCCGGTATGCGCCACCTCTCCGGTAACCTGCACGATACCCACCGGCCCGGCCGGTATAAACGGAATCGTGCCGATAATCATGCCGTATATTCCGTTCTTGTATAAAACAAGAGTTTCGATACAGGAACGCGCCCCCACCGGTATCGCCTCCCAGAAGGGCAGGCTCTCGGACTCTATAGTTAAATCTACGTTCTTAGAGAGTGTGCCGATTGTCCTCCGCTGCTCCGTGGGCCGCCAGGGCACGACAAGCCTGACATCCTCTTTGGTTGAATCGTCATGTTCAACAGAGACAACTATTTCTCTGCCCATGTTGAGCATGAGATACCGCGAGTAATCACCTTTATGGTTCAATGTCCTGCCGTTTAGCTTGAGAAGGGTATCTCCCGGCAGGATACCCGCAGTAGCGGCCGGCGAACCCGCTTCAATATCTTCCACAATAATCCGTCCGGTGGCCATATCGTGAGGAACCATGTATGCCACGGCCATAAGCACGAAAGGCAATATCAAATTCATCAGTATGCCGCCGGCAAGAACCAGCAGCCTGACCCAATAGCTTTTAGCAGCCAGGGCTCTCGGGGCGGTGGGGTCTACTTCCCCGGATATCTTATTGAAACCTCCGAAGGGTATCCAGTTGATGGAATATATCGTTTCTCCCCACTTCTTGCCGTACAATCGCGGCGGGAAGCCGATGCCGAATTCCTCCACCCAAACGCCCGTAGACTTGGCGGCGATAAAATGTCCCAGCTCATGAACGATGACAAGCACGGACAGAACAACTATCCCTGCTACTATCGTGAGTATCATTTATCATCTCCCCTGACAAGCTCATGAGCTTTTCCCCGCGCCCAGGCATCCGCCGCCATGATTTCTTCTATCGCCGGATGGGATACCTTACGGTGCCGCTCGAGCACCCGTTCAACGAGACGGGCAATATCAAGGAAACGTATGCGCCGTGACAGGAACAGGTCGACGGCCACTTCATCGGCGGCGCAGAGTACCGCCGGGCAGGTCCCCCCCTCCCGGCCCACGTCGATGGCCAGTCGGAGACAGGGGAATTTATCCATGTCCGGCTGTTCGAAAGTCAGGTCGCGAAAATCAGTCCAGTCGATAGCGGGCAGCGAAGGATTGGCAAGACGGTCGGGATAAGACAGCGCGTACTGGATGGGCAGGCGCATATCGGGACAGCTCAACTGCGCCTTGACCGAGCCATCGACGAACTCTACCATAGAATGAACGATGCTCTGTGGGTGAACCAGCACCGTAATATCATCGACAGGCATATTGAAGAGCCAGTGCGCCTCGATAACCTCGAGTCCCTTGTTCATCAGGGTAGCCGAATCGATAGTCACCTTTTTACCCATCTGCCACGAAGGATGTTTTAAGGCCTGCTCGACGGTTATCGAGGCCATCTGCTCCTGTGAATAATCACGGAAGGGCCCGCCGGAAGCCGTCAGGATAATGCGCCGCGCCGACTGCTTCTCGCCGCTGAGGCACTGCCAAATAGCGCTGTGCTCGCTATCGACGGGCAGAATCCGGGCGCCGCTTTTTTCGGCCTCTGTTGTGATTACTTCGCCGGCGGCCACCAGCGACTCCTTGTTGCTGAGAGCGATATTCTTGCCGGCTTTTGCCGCCGCCAGTGTCGCGCCCAGGCCGGCCGTCCCCGAGGTAGCCAGAACCACAATATCTGCATCAGGGTGACAGGCCATTTCCTCAAGAGACAGAAACCTGCACCCGGCGGTAAGCAGACGATTTCTCGCCTCTTTATCATCTTCGCCCGATGCTACATAGCTGACGAATTCCGGCTTGAACTCCCTTACCTGCTCCGCCAGCAAAGTTATATTTTTCCCGGCGGCCAGCCCGACGACGCGAAAATATTCCGGGAGGGCGCGGACGACATCCAGTGTCTGCCGTCCGATGGAGCCGGTCGACCCCAGGATAGCCAGTCGCTTCACCACACTGTTCATAACATCTATTATGATACTACAAAAGTTCAGTTGAAGCTATTAAGGAGAGATAGGGTGTATAATATAAATCAGGCGGAACGCAGGAGGCAGCATGAATCAATCAATAGGTATGGGCAAAACGGCTATATTATCAATCGGCAAGAGTTTCCGTCTGAAACGCGGCAAGGACAACATTGTCTACGCGGGCATGCCGTCCGAAGAAGCCTATTCCATCGCGCAGAAAAAGAGCAACGGTTACCAGGGATATGCCTGGAATCTATTTTATCCTAAAAGACGACGTGATATAACCATAGACGGCATCAGACTCTATGTCGAAAGGGTTACTCCAGAAGAAATAGAGATAAGGGTATAGCAGTGGTGTAAATCTTCACATCCATCGTTATCACCTCCTGCGCTCAGGACTTGCTGTCCTCATCCACTTCCACCTCGGGTAACTCGGGCAGGCTAAGCGGATTGCTGTTCTTCTTTAACGGATTGAAGTCCGGAAACGAATTCATAAATTCCCTGGTTACGCCGCAATATTTACAGTGTCCACGGCTTTTCGGGCCGTCGGCGACTTCAATTACCCAGTAGTGATGACACTGTTCTCCAACCGTCAGGTCTTTAACTGTCTCTTCTTCAATTTTCTCTTTCACTTTCTGTTTCATAACGCACCCCCTGTCCACCGTTCGTGAATATTCTAGTCCAGAAGACGACGGTTGTATGCGACTTTTGTCCCAAATGAAACATGCCTGATGGGGAAGCTAAAATGAGAGTATAAGAATCGGTTTAGAGGTGATGATGGAGGAAATAATGTAAAATCCGGCGGTGGGGATGTTTACGCCGAACCCTGTCCGTTTTCAATGACTATCTCAAAGGGGCAGGTGATAGCCCCGTTGGGGCATACGAGCTCGCAGAGAGTGCACCAGCGGCACTCATCCACTTCGATAGCCTGCACGGTATTCCCAACCAGCTCGAGGGCGCCACAGGTGCATACGCTGACACAAAGACCACAACCGTTGCATTTATCCCGGTCTATTAACGGCATCTCTCCCATATTTACATCTCCACGCTGATTATATTTTAAACCCGTAAAATGATTATTGTCTGCGACATTTCTCTCATCAGGTAATACCGGCCATTTCCCTGAGGGCTTTCTGGTCGGTAATAACAACGCGGTT
>DAOVRI010000228.1 GCA_030628245.1 Dehalococcoidales bacterium | reverse complement strand
GGTATTTATCGCCGGGGGTGGCGAAGGCGCGACCCTCAGGGAGGTATTATGCCATAAAACGGTAAAAAGAGCGGTGATGGTCGAAATCGACGCCGAAGTAACCGCCATCAGTCGGAAATACCTGCCCAATCACAGCCAGGGTGCTTTCGAGGACATCCGCACCGAGTTGCACCACGCCGATGCGCGTGATTACCTGGCGAAGTCGAATGATAAGTTTGACATTATAATTATTGATTTACCAGACCCTGTTGAAGAAGGCCCGGCTTACCGACTCTTTACGCAGGAGTTTTACCGGATAGCCTGCGACCGACTCACCGATGACGGACTTATTGCCGTTCAGGCCGGTTCGGCCCTGCTAACCGAGCTCCTGAACTTAACTGCCGTAAACAACACGCTGAAAAGCGTTTTTCCCATAGTTACCCCGTACGCGGTACATATGCCCTGTTTCGGCGCTCCCTGGGGTTTCTGCATAGCCTCGCGGAAACTCGACCCCTCGCGGCTTTCTCCCGGCGAGGTGGACGAAAGAATCGCCGCCAGGGCTCTCACCGGACTGAGACTGTATGACGGTCTTACCCACCGGGGCATGTTCTCCCTGCCCGGGTATGTCAGGGAGGCCATGGCGAAGCAGACAAGAATCATCACGGACAAAGAGCCACTATACCTTTACGGCTCCTGAGTCGCGGCAGAATCGGGAATAACAATAGGCTGGTGGATAATGGTCTCATCCACCAGCCTATATTTGTGTCGCTTATGCGAGCAGGCTTTTACCGGTTAGTCCTGATTTTATTGAAGCATTCGCTGCAATATACCGGCCTGCCTTCACGGGGTTCAAAAGGTACTTCTGTATCCTTGCCACACTCGGCGCAAACCGCGGGGAACATCTGGCGTACCCTGTAGCCGCCGCTGGAACCGTATCGCTCGGCCTTCCTTGCCTGTCGGCAGGCTGGGCACCGCTTGGGTTCATTGGTGTAGCCTTTGGACTGGAAGAACTCTTGCTCCTCAGCACTGAAGGTAAAAGTTGCTCCACAATCGGAACACTGGAGTTCCTTGTCCTGAAAACTCAACGGATGACCTCCTTTCTTCTATTAGTTGGTTAGAGCTAAGGTCATCCGTAACTGGGTCGGGATAAAGTAATTTAACTGCATGTATGATAACCTAGACTGACAACCACTGCGCTTATTATATAACGCGTAAATGCAATTTGCAATAGGAAATTAGTAATATTTTTATCTTTACGATCTCGCCCGCCGTTTAATGGCGAAGACGAGGCTGGCTGCGAGTAACTCCAGAATGCCCTGGACGAGGAAAAGCGAGTAATAGCTGCCGGTCAGCTCGAAGGTAATGCCGCCGGCGTAAGCACCCATTGCCATGCCAACGGTGTGACAGGACATCGTCACGCCGATTATCGTGCCCATGCGCAGGTCCCCGAAAAGGTCGGCCACCAGCCCCGAAGTAAGCGGCGACGTGGTGAACCAGCCGAATCCAAAGAGGGCCATAGACAGATAAAGCATCCACAGCGGGCTGCCGCTGAGAAGGATAAAACCGACGGCGATAAAAAAGGAAAGGCTGCGGATAACATGGGTCAATGCCAGCACTCTACTGCGGGCGTACCGGTCGGAGAGATGACCCGTCAGCAGCACGCCCACCAGATTCAGGCCTCCCTGGACGCTTAATAGGCTGGCGCCAATCATCTCCGAGTAGCCG
>DAOVRI010000177.1 GCA_030628245.1 Dehalococcoidales bacterium | reverse complement strand
CCGGAAGAAATTAAGACGGTGCAACGTATCGTCAACGAGAAAATCCGGCAGAACCTGAGGGTATATGATGAGGAGATGAATTATAAGAAAGCTATCGACGCCGGGGCCATCGCCCTGTTCGACGAGAAGTACGGCGATGTCGTCCGGGTGATGAAAATCGGCGAGCCGGTGGTGAGCACCGAGCTCTGCGGCGGCACCCATGTCGAAAACACCGGAGAAATCGGCTATTTCCACATTATCAGCGAGGGCAGCATCGGCGCGGGACTCCGCCGCATCGAAGCCGTTAGCGGTCGTGAGGCTGAGGCTTTTTTTGAAAAGCGTTTGGCGGATTTGGAAAAGGCTGCTGAATATTTAGATACTGAACTTGATAGTGTTATGGACAAAGCACGTAGTTTGGTTTTAGAGCGAGATAATGAGCGTAAGCGTGCCCTGTCTCTGGAAAGGGAACTGGCCAAAAAAGAAGCCGAGTCCCTGCTGGGCAGGGTAGAGGTGGTCAAGGGCGTCAATGTACTCTCGGCGAAGGTATCAACGGCCAATCAGCCGGTTCTGCGCGAGATGGCTGACTTTATCAGGGATAAGCTAAAAAGCGTCATCGTCGTTCTGGGCGCCGTCAGTGGTGACAGGCCTGTCTTTATCGCCGCCGTAACCCCCGACCTGGTGAAAAAGGGCTATAACGCCGGGGACATCGTCAAGCAGATCTCAAAGGTAACCGGCGGCGGGGGTGGTGGCAAGGCGAACTTCGCACAGGCGGGCGGTCGTGACAAAGGCAAGCTGGATGAAGCCCTGCGTCTGGTGAAAGACCTGATATAATGCGCACGCTGGGACTCGATATCGGCGATATCCGCATCGGGGTGGCTCTCAGCGACCCCCTGGGTATCCTGGCCAGCCCGCTGACCATAATAAATAGAGCTGATGAGTCGGCGGCTATCGAGGAGATTGTTAACATTATCCGGCAGCATGAAGTCGGGCGGGTGATTGCCGGTCTGCCGCTGAATATGGATGGCTCCATGGGCGAGCAGGCGGGAAAGACCATGTCTTTCGTAGCGGCATTGAGTCGTCATATCAATGTTCCCGTGGAATATCGCGATGAACGCCTGTCGACGGTATCCGCCAGAGAGCTTATACAGGAGGTCAGGAAGACCAACCGGGGCACCAGGTACGATGCCGCCGCCGCGGCGCTCATTTTACAGAGTTATCTGGATGAAGCGGCAGAGCGTCGTCCTGACGATTCAGCCCCGCAGGTTGAATGAAGTCGTCTCATCTGATTATCACACCGGTCTTACTTCAGTGTTAGCATTATTGACAAGCATTTATTCCCGCTAGTATCATAGATTTGGAAGTGTGCTTTCCGGAGGGCGTTTTCAGGATTAAAGCGCATGTTTTTATGTTTTAAGAGGAGACGGATTAGCAGAATAAGGCGAATGGTATGGCTGTAAAACGCGACTACTATGAGGTGCTCGGGGTATCCCGTGATGCCTCGACCGAGGAAATAAAGAAAGCCTTTCGTAAGCTGGCGTTCCAGTATCACCCGGACCGAAATCGTGACGGTGACGCTGCGGAGAAGTTCAAGGAAGTCAACGAGGCTTATGAAATCCTCTCGGACGTTGATAAACGCGCTGCTTATGACCGCTTCGGGCATAGCGGTGCCGAGGGTTTATTCGGGAGGGGCTTTGAGGGATTCGGTTTTGGAGACTACGGGGATATCTTTGAAGATTTTTTCAGCTTTTTCGGCGGCACAGGTACAACTACCCGGCAGGCACCCAGACGTGGTAATGACCTGCGTTACAGAGTTTCAATTTCTTTCGAAGAGGCAGCCTTGGGCTGTGAAAAGGAAATCGGTATAACCCGCACCGAAGTGTGCGCCACGTGTCATGGCACGCGTTCCAGGCCGGGCAGCCAGCCCGGTCGCTGCCCCGAATGTAACGGTACCGGTCAGGTGCGCCGGGTGCAGCGGAGCCTGTTCGGTAGGTTCATCAATACGGCTGTTTGCGGACAGTGTCATGGCGAGGGGACTGTAGTTACCGACCCCTGTCAGGACTGCAAGGGTTCCGGTTTACAGAAGCAAAAGCGGCATATCTCGGTTAAGGTGCCCGCCGGCATTGACGACGGCAACGGCATACGAATTTCCGGTGAGGGCGATGCCGGTTCTCGCGGCGGTTCGCCGGGCAATCTGTATGTTGTGATTTCGGTAGCCCGGCACGAGTTCTTCACCAGAGAGGATGATAATGTGCTTTTTGAGCTACCGGTCAATTTTGCCCAGGCGGCTCTCGGGACTGAAGTTGAAGTCCCGACCCTTTACGGTGAGAACAAGCTGAAAATTCCGGCCGGCAGCCAGAACGGTAAGGTCTTTAAGTTGAAAGATAGGGGTATTCCCCACCTGCGTGGCGGCGGAAGCGGCGACCAGCTGGTCGTTTTACGTGTGGTAACGCCGGAATCACTCAATAAAGAGCAGCGCAAGCTGTTTGAAGAACTGGACAGGACTTTGCGGAAGGATAAATAAACAGGGCCTGGTTCCTGCGGTTACTTGGTTGAGGTCTTTTTCCTTCGCCTGAAAAGGGAGAACAGCCGCCACCGGCGCCCGGACAGTTCGTGCTTGGCATTACCTCCCATAAGCTCTACCGCCGCCTGGCGGGGGTCAGCATCTTCGTAGAGCACCTGGTGTATCTTCTCCGTAATCGGCATTTCCAGTCCGAGGTGCTGGGCCAGGTTAGTGGCGACCAGCGTGGTATTCACTCCCTCGGCGACCTCGGTCATTGATTCCAGAATCTCCGCCAGCGGGCGTCCCTTGGCCAGTTCGGTACCCACGTAGTGGTTGCGACTTAACGGGCTGGCGCAGGTGGCGATAACGTCCCCCAGGCCGGCCAGACCGGAGAAGGTAAGGGGGTTGGCTCCCAGCGTCATACCGAGGGCGGTTATTTCAGTCAGGCCCCGTGTCATGAAAGCGGCTTTGGCATTATCCCCGTACCCCAGTCCGTCGGCAATACCGGCACCAAGCGCGATAATATTCTTTAAGGTTCCCCCCAGTTCCACCCCGATGACATCGGAATTGGTAAAGACACAGAAGTTGGGGCATGTCAGCAGTCTTTGCGCCTTCTTGGCGGTTTTCGTGTCTTCGGCGGCCACCACGGCGGCGGCGGGGTGGTTTTGCATGATTTCCCGGGCAAGGTTGGGACCGGAAAGCACGCAGATATTGGATTCAAAACGGGGATTAATTTCTTCGGCGATGACCTGAGACATGCGCTTATTGCTGCCTATCTCCAGCCCCTTGGCGGCACTTATCACGATGGTTGATTTGGTGAGGTGGCTGGCCACCTGTGAAATATTCTGGCGCATAGTCGCGGAAGGCACCGGCAGAATTACGGCGTTCACATCGTCCAGCGCCTCACCCATCCGGCTGGTAATAATTACCTTTTCCGGAAGGGTGATGCCGGGGAAACGGGCTGGGTCGGGGCCCTTTTTCCTGAGCTTGTTGGCTTCACGCTGCGTACGCGCCCACAGCCTGACCTCGGTCCCCTTATTGGCCAGCAGTGTTGCCAGCGTTATTCCCCAGCTGGTGGTGCCGATAACGGCGATTTTTTGCATTATTACAGCCCGTACTTCCTGGTGTGGATTAAATGCTCTATTCGGGGTTGTTGGACGAAGCCGATGTTTCGGCCTTAGCCTTATCGCCTATCTTGCGTTCGGTGCCGGATACTAGCCGGATGATATTATCGCGGTGCATTACGTAGATAAATATAGCGCATATCATGGCATAAGTTACATATTCAAACGGCGGATATGGTTTTAAGAAGTCTATTCTCAGGATATTTAACGTCATTAGCATGATGAAAGCGGCGACAGCCCCGATGATGGAGCCCAGTG
>DAOVRI010000116.1 GCA_030628245.1 Dehalococcoidales bacterium | reverse complement strand
CATTATCACAATGTTTCTCTGACGGTTTTAAAATGTTCTGTTATAATAATTGCTTGTGTGATTATATTCGTGATAACACAAGCTAAGTCATAACCTCTCTCAAAGAAGCCTTAATTTTATCACGGCCGGGGAGAACATATTGTTCCATGGGTGGACTATAAGGGATTGGTACATCTAAGCCACATACCCGCTTAGGAGAGGACTTTAGACGTCTGAAAATTCGCTCATCTTCAACCACCAGAGCGGTGAATTCAGCGGCTGCCCCACAGGTAATACAGGCTTCATCGATTACCACCAATCTGCCCGTCTTGGCCACCGAAGCCTTGATAGTTTCCCTATCCAGAGGGATAAGTGTGCATGGATCAATTACCTCCAGCGATATCCCTTCCTGCTTCATCTCTTCAGCTATTGCCAGGACCTCGTGCACCATCTTGGCCAGGGCTACAACGGTTACATCTGTTCCTTCCCGCCTGATTACAGCCTGGCCAAATGGAATAGTATATTCATCCTCTGGCACTTCTCCCTCCATGGTTTCCAGTGCCATGTGCTCAAAGCAGATAACCGGGTTGTTATCCCTGATGGCGGTCTTCATCAGTCCCTTAATATCATACGGGGTGGCTGGCAGAATTATTTTCAGACCCGGAACATTCATATACATGGAGTAAGGGCTGATTGAATGCTGGGCGGCGAATGATTTGCTGGCGCCTACGGTCATGCGATATACGATTGGGAATCTGGCCTGCCCGCCGAACATATAAGTAATTTTAGCCGCCTGGTTGACGAACTGGTCCATGGCAACGAACCCAAAAGTCGCCATCCTGATATCAACTACCGGTCTGAAACCCGAACCGGCCAGGCCTATAGCTCCCCCGACAAAAGATGATTCGGATATAGGAGTCTGCCTTATTCTGGCTTCGCCGAATTCGCTTCTCAAGTCGGGGGGGATATCCGTGGATAGGTGGACGGTCTTTTCATCCCGGCGGAATTCCTCCAGCAAGGCCTCCGAGGCCGCTTGTCCGTAACTTATTTTTCTCATCTTTCGATACCTCGTGTAATATCATTTCAATCAGGAAGAAAATACGTCCTCAAGGGCATCTTCGGGTGTGGGGAATGGACTCGCTATTGCGTAGCTGACCGCATCCCCAATCTGCTGCATCACTTGAACGTTAATTTCCTCAAGCGCCTGTTTTGACATAATATCATTCTCCAGCAGCACCCGTTCAAAACCGGCTACGGGACATTTCCGTTTCCAACTTTCAAGTTCTTCAACCGGGCGTAGGTCCGGCATGCCGGGCGCTTCATAGTGGCCGCGCCATCTGTAGGTTATAAATTCCAGAAAAACGGGCCCTTCACCAGCTCTGACTGAGGCTAGCGCCTTTTTAGTTGTTTCGTAAACAGCGACTACATCATTACCATCAACGACTACGCCGGGTATACCGTAACCGCCGGTAGCTCTCTCGGAGACATGTTCCAGGCCGGTAGCATACTGCACCGGTGTGTTGACGCTGTAAAGATTGTTCTCACAAGCGAAGACAAGCGGCAGCTTCCATATAGAGGCCAGGTTGAGTACTTCATGAAACTCGCCCTCATTGGTAGCCCCTTCACCAAAAAACACCACCACCACTTTATCGCCTCCTTCCAGCTGGGCTGCCAGCGCCGCTCCCCCCGCGATGGGTAGACCACCGGCTACAATCCCATTCGCCCCCAGCATCCCGATGCCGAAATCAGCGATATGCATCGAGCCGCCTTTCCCCTTGCAGTAGCCAGTTTTCCGACCGTATATCTCCGCCATCATGCGGTTGAGGTCGGCACCCTTGGCGATACAGTGTCCGTGTCCTCGATGATTGCTGATAATGCGGTCATCCAGTCGCAAATTTGTGCAGACGCCAGTAGCTACTGCCTCCTGACCGATGTATGAGTGTACTATACCCGGGATAGCCCCGCTTTGGTAATCTATAATCACTCTTTCCTCAAAGCGCCGGATGGTCAACATCACCTGATACAAATGGACCAGTTTCTCCATCTCGATTTTCATTTGTGATTTCATGTTTTTTAAACCTCTTCATTCTTAGCTGTGATAGCCCTGGAGGTCAGGCCGTTCAGTTCGCTAAAAAGGACGTACTCCGAAGGGGTATGCTGAAATACAGGCCGGACTCTAGACAGCGATGCTAATAATCGCGGGGGAAGGTCAGGTACAACAACCGGGGGATTTAAGACCTTAACGGATTCAGGAACCGGCTAAATCCCTAAAAATGCTTCCCTGACATAATCATTTCCCAGGAGTTCCGAACTTTTCCCCTCTAGAGTTATCTTGCCTGTTTCCATAACGTAAGCCCGGTCAGCAAACCTCAAGGCATGATGAACGTTCTGTTCAGCCAACAAGATGCTGATTTCACGTTCTTTAAGCTTCTCTAAAGTTTTAAACACCTCAAGGGCCATTCTCGGCGATAGCCCCTGCGAAGGTTCGTCTAATATCAATAATTCAGGATTGGACATGAGACCCCGTGCTATAGCTAACATTCTTTGTTCCCCGCCGCTCAATGTGACAGATAGCTGATTTTCTCTTGCCTTCGAAAACGGAAATGTTTGATAAACCGCGTTGAGCATCTCTTTGGTGTGTTTTTTCGCCCTGGAGCAGTAGGCGCCCAGAAGTAAATTTTCACGCACCGAGCAGTTGGTGAACAATTTCCTGTCCTCGGGTACAAATGATATACCTAAATTCACATTTTTATAAGGAGGTAAACCGCCGATTTCCTTCTCATGAAAAAGAATCGTGCCTGACGACGGTTTAAGCAGTCCGACCAGAGTGCTTAAAAATGTTGTCTTTCCGGCTCCGTTGGAACCTATCAGAACTACAATCTCGTTCTTCTTAACATTGATGGAAACGTCCCAGAGAATCTGTAAGCCCCCGCGGATTACGTTTAGATTCTCAATCTTCAACATAAGCCTCTCCTAAATAAGCCTCAACAACTTGAGGGTCTTTACATACTTTTTCAGGGTTTCCGTCAGCTATCTTCATCCCTTGATCGAGCACAATAACGCGGTCGGATACTCCCATCGTTGCGCGCATATTATGCTCAATCATAAGAATTGTAATTCCGTCATCACGCAATCCTCTTGTAATATCAGTTATTTGTGCGGTTTCTTTGGGATTTAAGCCAGCCATTACCTCGTCTAATAGTAAAAGTCTGGGCTTCGTGGCCAATGCCCTGGCAATTTCAAGCATTCTTAGCTCGAATACGGCCAGGTTTGAGGCCTGGGTTTCCCTCTTGTCCGCCAACCCGAATTTTTCCAGTATTTGATTGATGTCCCACTTTACGTTTGAAGTCCCTTTATCTTTGTCACATCCAAAAATTGAGACCGCAAGGATATTCTCATATACACTCATGTTGGGAAATGGTTTAGGTATCTGGAAAGTTCTGGCTATTCCTAACTTACAAATCTTATAGGGTTTAAGGCCGGTGATGTTCTTCTCCTCAAATTTGATAGTTCCGGAGGTTGAAGGAAACGTTCCGGTTATCACATTAAAAAGTGTGGTCTTTCCGGCTCCGTTGGGACCTATCAAACCAACAATTTCGCCCTCATGTACGTCAAAGTCCACGTTCTGAAGGGCGACGAGTCCCCCAAAATGCTTTGTTATTTCTTTGCCCTCAAGTAGCTTCATAAGTTAACTCTGTAATATGTATTTTTTAGTATGTTAAAGGGCCGGTGTTTCTCCGACGTTGTAGCTTGCAGACCTAGCCTCAAGGCTTATGGTATTTTACCTTTGAAAGTATGTCAACACCTCCCTGGATAGTCGGATACAATAAATATAACATATAATCTGCATATTTCTCGGTATCAGGTATTTTTCTTAAGAAGCTTGCCGGTCATGCCCTCCGGTAGGGTAAGGATAACAATTATCATTATTCCCCCGAGGATTATCATGAAATAGTCCTTAAAAGTAGTGAGCAAATACTCTTCCAGCAATGAGATAACTATAGCCCCTACTACAGGCCCGATAATCCTTCCCGTCCCGCCAAATAATGTCATTATAGCAGGCATAAATGAGTATAATGGGTTAAAGGCCATGCCAGAGTCTATGTATCCCCATCTGGGGGAAAATGCGGCGCCTAATAAACCCATGAACATGCTGCTGACGGCAAAACCTAATACCTTGTATAAAGTGGTATTCACGCCGAAATGAACAGCCGCATCCTCGCTTTCACCTATCATCCTCAACCCAAGGCCTAGCTTGGTTCTCCTTAAGATAATGACAGCTAAAATTATTATAAAAGTGATTATTAATATTGGATAATAAACGTCGATGGGGGTAACGAACCTGCCGCGCGTCCCGGTTACCTGCATCTCCCAGAATAAAATGGCATTGTTCAGAAGTTCAGCGAGTCCAAAAGTAAGTATGGCGAAGTAGATGCCTTTCAGTCTTAGAGTCACGAGGCCGACGCACAACGCAAAGAGGAAGTTGATTGCGGCAGCTAGAAGCAGAACGACCGGGAAGGGTAACGACTTGCCAAATATTGCCGTGATGTATACTCCTACCCCGAAGAAGGCTGCGGACCCCAATGAAATATATTTTGTGGTACCACTAAAGAAATGCCAGCTTACGGCCAATCCAATCCAGCACAAAACGCTCGTGACCAACGCCAAATGGTAGGTCTTTGCGAAAAGCGGAGCAAACGTTAGCACTATAAAAATTATAATAGGACTAAGTTTTAAGAGTGTTGAAAATTTCATGTTAGTTAAGTTCAAGTAAAATCACCTCGAGAAAAGTCCTTTAGGCTTGATTAGAAGTATTAATATTAAAACAGCGTAGACGACTACAAGCGTTAAAGCTGGATGTATTACCCTCATGGTAGTGTATGTAAGATAGCCAAACACAAACCCTCCAACAATATTACCTTTGAAACTGCCGATACCAGCTAAAATCACCATCACCAGGGCAATGAGAGTATAAGGAGCACCCATGAACGGATTTATCGTCGAAGATAAAATACTTAATAAAGTGCCGGCCCACGCAGCCAGTAAAATACCAAGGCTAAACGATAAAGCGCAGATGTTAAAAATGTTGATCCCGACAAGCTGAGAGCCTACAGGTTGGTCGACCGTAGCTCTCATGGCTACACCTATCTTCGTGAAGCGTAAAAATAGATAAAGGAATATGTTGATACAAATAGATATCAAAGCAATGATAATTCTATTCATCTCGAAATTTACACCGAAAATGTCAAGAATTCCTAATGAAGGTACCTCGTAGCCTCTGTAGTTTGCCGTCCATAAAACCACGGCCAGGTTCTGAATTACAAAGGAAAGGCCGAAGCATAGCAGCAGGGACCTGAACTCCAGTTCTTCTCCTGATTTCGATGATTTTACCATCCCCCGGAGGAGCGTTGTATAAACAACAAACCCGATTAAAAACATGAGCGGCCCGATAACGATAATGGAGGCATAAGGGTTCAGGCCGAAAAGCGTAAAACAGAAGTAAGTCAGGTAGGCACCGATCATCAGAAAGTCTCCATGAGCCACATTAAGTATCCGTGTGACCCCGTATTGCAGATTAAGGCCAACAGCTACGAGCGAATAAACCGCGCCTAATATTGCGCCTCCGATAATTATGTCTAATGTAAGGTGTAGAATCACCAACTTACTCCATGTTTTTAGGCCATGTCAGATCATCTGCCGCATTATCAGCGATAGGGCTATACCCAATCTGAT
>DAOVRI010000209.1 GCA_030628245.1 Dehalococcoidales bacterium | reverse complement strand
GGCTGGCTGTTTATGCTGGTATACAATTGTAGTTACAATTATGTTAAGTAGAACAGGCGTAAGCAGTAAAGCAACCGCTAAGCTGTCCCTCATATTGAATAAAAAAAGAGGGTCAGCCTTTCGGCCAGCCCCCTCTATTTAACTTACACTCCAATTAGTTAGCTATTAAGAATCTCCATCGCCTCCTCGCGGTAGGCTTCCATCAGGTAAGGTATGCCGGTGACTCTGGCGCATTCCTCCGTCAGGCTCATCAGCTCCTGCCGCGTAATCGCCGGCAGGCTGAAGCACCGCGCCCCCGCCATGAGCTGCTGTAGTCCCACCCTTATCTTCTCGCTGTAGCTGTAGATGCCGATAGCCCCCAGCGGGATATTCTCTATCTCTTTCGCGCCCACTATATTTTTCACGTCCTCATAGTTCACGAAAATTTCTTCCACCGTTGTGCCGTACTGGCCCACGGTGTTGGGCAGCCGGCCATCTTTAAGCCACAGAGCGATGTTCTTGCCGACCATGCCCGGAATCATCAGGGCGCGGCCCATGCAGACCGCTCTGGTAAATGGTGCGCCGAGGGCCAGCGCCTTGAAAACGCCGTCCTCGCTGCTGAACGCCCCCGCGAAGGCGATATCCGGCACCCTCTCGCCCCTGTCCGTCAGCTTCTGGCAGAACTCGGCGGCCGCGGCGTGCAGGTAGAGGCTGGGCATACCCCACTCCTCCATCATGCGCCAGGGGCTCATCCCCGTGCCGCCGGGGGCGCCGTCTATGGTCAGCAAATCAATCTTGGCCCGCGAGCTCCACTTGATGGCCATCGCCAGCTCTCGCAGGCTGTAGGCTCCCGTTTTCAGGGTGATACGCTTGAAGCCGATGTCGCGCAGTCGCTTGACCTCTTTGTAAAACTCCTCTTCCTCGACAAAGCCCATGCGACTGTGCCGCTCGAACTCTTTAATGGCGCCGTCCTTGAAGGCTGCCTGGTTGACCGGGTCCGACGGGTCCGGCGTGACGATATAGCCGCGCTTCTGGAGTTCCAGCGCCCTTTCCAGGCTGTTGACCTTAATCTCGCCGCCGATGCACTTGGCCCCCTGCCCCCACTTCAGCTCGATGGTTTCCAGTCCGTGCTTCTTGTGGACGTACTCGGCCACGCCAAGACGAGTATCCTCGACGTTCATCTGCACCAGGATTTCGCCGTAGCCCTGATGGTAGCGGCGGTAGGTCTCGATGCGTCGGTCCATGTCCGGCGACAACGTTACTTTACCCTTGGCATCACGCTCCAGCCCGGGGTCGATGCCGCAGACGTTTTCGCCGCAGACCAGGGTCACGCCGCTGATGGCTGCCCCGATGGCGAAGTGCTCCCAGTTTTTGCGGGCAATTTCGGTGGAACCCAGAGCACCGGTAAAGATGGGCGTCTTCATTTTAACCTTGATGTCCCAGCCATACTCCGTCTCCGTGTTTACCGACGGAAACGTGGCCGTGTCCGGGTTGCCCTCAACGCCTTGTGGTAGCCCTCTGGCTCCCAGGGCGTACCCCTGGATATTCAGGTGCGAATAATCAACAGGGTAATCTTTATCGCCTCCGGCGGTAATTTCCCCAAACGGTCCGGGGTAAATCAGTTCCCTACCCCGGAAGGTCGCTTTAAATACTTCGCAGTTTCCGGTGCAGCCATCGATGCAGCGGGTGCAGAGTCCGCTCATCGGCACGACGCTACGGGAACGGTTGGCGGTATGGGTGGCATCATTGGCATTGGGGCGTTGTAAGTTCATATTTCTCCATAACTCCTTTCAGAATTCTTGTATTTTTACGGTAATCCCCTCTTACATTCAGGCAGAAACTTCCCGGAATCTTACCAGGTCACGGTAATCGAGAACGGCTTTGTGGAACTTCACCAGGTCCTCGTATTCCATGACCGTGCTCATGGCCAGGTTATCGGCTCCGATTCCGGCTTCCTCGGCGGCGGCTATAGGGTTCAGACCTCCCAATAAAATCATCCCCATTTTATTGAGTCCTACCGGCATCTCGCATACCGGTTCATTGGTATTACCGATAGTTACCAGGCTGCTAAAGCCTGCTTCTTTTAAATCCGCAATGACCTTAATAGCTGTTGTACGACATATTGTCGGGATTTCTCTGAAGTTGGCCAGTATCTTACCGTCGCCCTTGCTTACCACGTCACCGACCGATGTCATACGGGCTTTGATAAAGATGTCCGATGGGTCCAGGGAACACCCGGAATAGTCGATAAGTTCCGCGAATCGAAGCGGTTTGTGATTGCGCAGTTGCAGTATCCCGCCGAACCGGGAGTCCATGGGCACGCCGACCTTGAGTAAAACGCCATTGAAAACGATGCTGCAGACAGTAGCCAGCCCCATTTTCCCCTGGGGAACGGTTGCCTCTCCCAGCCTTTTTCCTTCAGATGCTACGGCTACGAGGTCGCTCGTGCAGAAACCGGCATTGAAGACGGGCTTCATGGCTTTCAGGGCACGTTCGAAATCCTCCCTGCGGAAAAATGAGATATTGACCGGGACAAGGCCGCAGCGTTTTTCGCGGTCAAATGTGGTACGAAAGGACAGCGTCTCGATTTTTGAGATGGCGAAGCCGACCTTATCATTGACCAGGGCCGACTTTACCTCCGTCAGCCCCTGCTCGGTGAGCACGCGGCCGTTGCGCTGCCCGGCGAGGTATGTCAGACCGCGTTCATCCATCAGTTTAAGGTGGTATCTCACCGCTCTTTCACCCAGTTCAAAGCCGTGTTCTTTCAGGCGGTGAGCGATAACCCTGGCGCCAACGGGGTCAGGAGAATCGCTCAGGATTTTCATGATGGCAATTTCTTTTCTCTCGACGCCTTGTGATTCAAAAGCCATAAGAAAAACCCAATAAGGTAATAGGAAACCGTTTTCCGTATTTCTAT
>DAOVRI010000225.1 GCA_030628245.1 Dehalococcoidales bacterium | reverse complement strand
GATACGTGTCAAGGCTGGAGGCTTACGGGATAAGCTGCGGATACCGCAGGGGCAGCGCGGGTGGGAACAGATAACACACCCCGCCCCCAAATTGACAATATACTTCGGCGTTGGGTAAACTTATTTAACCGTAAGCCATCAAATTTTCCCCCACCGAGGATACTGAATATGCCGGAAATCGATGCCATCGCCCACAGTCTGGCCGAACAAATTAAGAAGCCCAGCGCCGATTACCTGGAGGCGCGCCTGGAGGAGAGCCAGACCAGCCACATTACCTATCGTGGCCAAGGCCTGGAATCAATCGGCCGGGCCACCGCCAGCGGCGGCAACGTGCGCGCCCTGGTGAAAGGTGGCTGGGGCTTCACCAGCTTTAACGACTTCGATAAGGTATCCGACCGTATTATACTGGCGGTAGAGCAGGCACGGTCCGCCGGCAGTGGTAAGAGCAAGCTGGCCGAGGTGGAGCCGACGGTCGATGAGGTGCCGAGCGGGGTGACTAAAAACCCCGTAGAAATACCTCTGGCGGAAAAGAAACGGCTGCTCGACGAATATAACGAGATTATCTGGAGCATCCCGCAGATACAGACTTCGACAATCGGCTATTCGGACAGCCGGAAGAAGGTCGTTTTCCTGAACTCGGAGGGCAGCTACATCACGCAGGAAAGGGCCGATGTCAACCTGCGGCTGACGGCCATCGCGGCTAAAGACGGCGAGGTACAGCAGGTAGGGCTGAGCCTGGGGAGTCGGGGGGACTTCGGCTCCATAGAAGGACTCCATGATAAGATAAGCGAGATGGCCAGGCACGCCGTGGAGCTGCTCTCGGCGCCGCAGGTAAAGGGTGACGAGTATACGGTGGTGCTCGACCCCATCCTGGCGGGTGTCTTCGTGCACGAGGCCTTCGGCCACCTGTCCGAGTCCGATTTCGTTTACGAGAACGACCGCCTGCGCGATATTATGAAGCTGGGCAAGCAGTTCGGCGCGAAAGACCTTAACATCGTCGACTCGGCGGCAGAACCGGGACTGCGCGGCAGCTATAAGTATGATGACGAAGGCGTCCGCGCCGTCAAGACCTACCTCATCCGGGAGGGTAAACTGGTCGGCAGGCTGCACTCGCGGGAGACCGCCGCCAAGATGAAGGAAAAACCCACGGGCAACGCCCGCGCCATCAACTACCGCTACCCGCCCATCGTCCGCATGACCAACACCTACATCGAGCCGGGGAATGTCTCCTTCGATGAAATGATTGCGGATATAAAAGAGGGAATCTATGCCAAGAACTGGTACGGCGGTATGACCAGCATGGAAATGTTTACCTTCTCCGCCGGCGAGACGTACATGATTCGTAACGGGAAAATCGCCGAGACGCTGCGGCCCGTTATGCTGACCGGTAACGTTTTCAGCACCCTGAAAAACATCGACGCTATCGGCAACGACCTTGATATGAACCAGGGTGGCGGCTGCGGCAAGGGGGGGCAGGCGCCCCTGCCGGTGTCCAACGGCAGCCCCCACATACGCATCCAGCGTTGTCTGGTTGGAGGTAAGTAAATGGAGCAAATCCTGGCCCGGGCGAAAAAGGTCGCCGAAGAGGCGGAAATTTTTGAGGTCTCCTCCGAGGAGACGCAGGTCAGGTTCGAAGCCAACCGACTGAAGCAGCTCCAGACCAACCAGACCACGAGCGTGGCCCTGCGCATTATTAAGGACGGCAGGATTGGCTATGCCACGACTACCGGTACCAGAGACACGCAGGAACTGGTCAGGAACGCCGTGGAGACCGCCGAGTTCGGTACGGTCGCCAGGTTTCAGCTGCCCACCACGAAGGATTACCCCAAAGTGGACATTTACGACCCCGCCGTGGAGTCCGTATCCATCAGGGAAATGATTGTTCTCGGCGAGCAGATGATAGCCGCCGTCACCGGCCATACGCCGGGCATTATGTGCGAGGCCGGGGCGAGCCGTGGTGTTATCTCGGTACGCATTATGAACTCCCGCGGCGGCCGGGCGGAATACCGCAAGAGCTTTTTCAGCCTGGATATCGAGGGCAACCTGATAGAAGAAATGGACATGCTCTTCGTCGGCGAAAGCGATAGCTCCTGCCACCCTTTAGCCGACCCCAAAAAAGTAACGGATTTAGTGCTGCG
>DAOVRI010000187.1 GCA_030628245.1 Dehalococcoidales bacterium | reverse complement strand
TTTATATCTCCCCGATGTTGCCACTTCACTCTGGCTCTGCTATGCTGTGAAAAACAGTAACATGCCAAACGAAAACACCACATATTTTCGCCGCCGGGATTATGTCAAGATAACCGTCTTCGGCTTTGCCCTGACCGCCCTGTGGCAGAGTCTGCACACCATTATCCTGCCGCTGCGGCTCCTGGACTTCGTTCCCGAAGCGCAGAAAAACACGTACCTCGGCCTGTTGACCCTCTGCGGTCTGTTTCTGGCGATGCTTGCCCAGCCGATAGCCGGCGCCATCAGCGACCGCTCCGGCTTCAGGTGGGGCCGGCGCCGACCCTATATTTTAATCGGCGGCATTATATCCCTGCTCATCATCCCCGGCATCGGCCTCGCCAGCAGCTATATAGCCATATTTGCCGTTTACTGCCTGCTGCAACTGGCCAGCAATACGGCACAGGGGCCTTTCCAGGCCTTTATTCCCGACCTAGTACCACCAGACAAGCGGGGGGTGGCTTCAGGGGTCAAGGCCCTGCTTGAAATTGTCGGCGGGGTAATTCTGGTATATCTCTCCAGCCTCCTCATGGACCGCTATTTCGCCGGAGAAGGCAGCCAGTGGCTATGGCTGGTCCTGGGAATACTGGCGGCAATCTTGCTGGGAGCCATGATTGCCACGGCCATAATGGTCAAGGAGACACCGGTAAAAGCTGGTAGCCAGAGGACTTCGCTACTGGCGGAACTGTACCGAACAGCCAGAGACGTTTTCGCCGACCGTGATATCGTGTGGTTTCTGGCCTCCCGACTGCTCGTCTTCATGGCCTTCACCACCATCCAGCAGTTCGCCCTTTACTTCCTCAGGGACGTCATCGGTGTGACCAATCCCGCCGAGGCAACGGCACGTTTTTCCATATTCGCCGTGGTCGGCATGCTGATTGTGGTCTGGCCGGCCGGCTACCTCTCCGACAGGATAGGTCGCAAGCCCATTACCATCGCCTCGGGACTGCTGGGCGCTCTGGGTATGGCCATCATCGCATTATCGCAGGAATACGGCACGATACTATGGGCTGCCGGAATCATCGGCATAGCTATGGGGGCCTTTAACAGCACCAACTGGGCACTCGCCACCGACCTGGTAGCTAAAGGAGAAGAAGCCCGTTACCTGGGTATTGCCAATATGGCTACCGCCGGCGGGGCCGCCCTGGCGCGCGCTATCGGCCCGGCCATCGACTTCTTCAATAGCCGGAGCCCCGGACTCGGCTATCAGTTTATGCTGATGGTCTGCCTGGCGTACTTCATCGTCGGTGCGGCACTGGTTCTTAAAATAAAACGGCGGCGCTAACCGAACCATGGTAAGGTCTTGAATCCCATTGAAGCCATACTGGCCATGAACACGTAAGAAATCGTCCTGCCCAGCCAGCAGGCCACGAAGAATCTCCATAACGGCATACGAAGGGCGCCGGCGATGATGCCGACAACGTCAAAAACGAACGGGAAAATCGACATGATAAATACGGCTATCCACCCCCACCTCTTTACCCAGCTCTCCATTCTATTATAAACTTTACTCTTCGTCAGCAACCCACGGCCGCTGCGACCGGCGACATAGCCCGTAAACTCCCCGATAGCCGCCCCGAGGCCACCCGCCAGCCCGACGATGACCGGCGAAGGCAGTGTCGCCCCCAGCGTCATGATGATTGTCATATTGCTGACCGGCAATATGATGGTAGCGTTCAGGATGACACTGATAACGAAAGCGCCCAGATACCCGTAGGCCCGCAGCTCCTGGAAAATATCGGGGTTTTGCCAGTAAAAATAGACTATACCCACCATGATGCCGATAGCCACCAGCAGTCCGGCCAGAGGAATAATTCTCTTCCTGAGCCAGATTAGCTTCCTGGCATTACCCGGCTTTTCAGCGTTGGTTTCATCCATATGCTGAGGTATTATACCACGCCCCCGCAGACCCCTGATAACCACGCACTTGTTTTTCTACCGCCGCAGAAGCTATAATGAACGGTAACGGGAAAGGAGACCGCAATATGCCGTCTTACGCTTATTTTCAGAAGCAGTTCATCCCTCTGGAAGAAGCTAAAATCGGGATAATGACCAATGCTTTTCACTACGGTTCCGCCATCTTCGAAGGTATCCGCGGCAACTGGAACAGCAAGCAGAAGCAGACGTATATCTTCCGTCTGAAAGAGCATTACGAGCGACTGGAAAAGGGATGCAAGGTGTTGAACATTACCCTGCCCCATTCCATCGATGAATTATGCCGGATAACCGTGGAACTGGTGGCGAAGTGCGGCTTCGAGGAAGATATCTATATCAGGCCGGTGGCCTATAAAAGCTCGCAGGCGCTGGGCGTGCGTCTGCACGACCTGGATGACGACTTCTTCATGTTCGTCATCCCCTGGGGGCCTTACCTGGATGTGGACAAGGCAAAGTGCGGCGTTTCTTCCTGGCACCGCCCGGAGGACAACGTGATTCCGCCCCAGATTAAGGCCGCCGGTATCTATATCAATAACGCCCTAGCCAAAACCGAAGCCGTCGGCAACGGCTATGACGAGGCTATCATGCTCGCCCCGGACGGCCATGTCTCCGAGGGCAGCGGCGAGAATATATTCCTGATAATAGACGGTAAGCTGGTCACGCCGGCCACCTATAATAATATCCTCATGGGCATTACCCGTAATACGGTAATAGAACTGGCTGAAAAAGAGCTGGAGATTGAGACGGAGCAGCGGCCGATAGACCGCTTTGAGCTTTACGCCGCCGACGAGTGTTTTCTCACCGGTACAGCCGCCCACCTGACGCCGGTTTCCGAAATAGACCGCCGTAAGATAGGCGATGGGGAAATCGGTGAAATTACCGCCAAGCTACAGGAAATATACGTCAGAGTAATCAGGGGCGACTATCCCGAATACATGCACTGGTGCACCCCGGCCTATAAGAAATAGTCTCAGGCTACCTGCCTGACGATGGCGATGACTCTACCCTGAATCTCGACATTATCGAGAGCGGCATAGAGCGGCCGCATCTGTTCGTTGGCCGGCTGGAGCCGGACGCGGTCAGATTCAACATAGACCTTTTTCAGAGTAGCCTCTTTTTCCGCCCTGAGCCATACGGCGGCCATTTCACCGTTCTCCACGGCGTTGACGTGCTGCATCAAAACGATATCGCCGTCATTAATCAGGGCATCCACCATGGACATACCCTTTACCCGCAGCGCGTAGATATCTTCCCGGCCGCGGGTAAGCTCACGCGGCACCTCCATAGTCTCCGAGACCGCGGCAACGTCCCAGGTATCGGGGGTCGGCACCGGAATCGGTTCACCGGCGGCTATCATCCCGATAACGGGCACCGGCACCGGTGACTCAGAGGTTTGCGTCCGGGTGAGCAGCGTAATGCCACGTGAAACATCAGCATCTCGCTCGATATGACCCCGACTCTTCAGTATGTTCAGATTATAGTCCACCACCGACGTCGAGCTGATATCACACCCGGCCTGGATATCCCGGATAGAGGGCGGGTAGCCCTTATCGGAGAGAAAACGCTCGATAAATTTGACGATGCGCCTTTGTTTATCGGATATCTTTTTC
>DAOVRI010000002.1 GCA_030628245.1 Dehalococcoidales bacterium | reverse complement strand
TGAGAATCAGGACCTCATCGACTTCCTCGGCTTCGATACGGTCAAGGTTCTGGTGGACAGCATCAGCTGTACCTTTGTACCAGTCCCGGCCTTCTTCACGTGCCAGATAAGGCTGCAGCAGCCGTACATTCCTGTCCGGAGGAACCAGGCCCCAGGGCGCGCCAATGCCGATGTGCTCGGTAAGAGAGACTGGCTGGTACTGGGTGAGAACAATGACGTTGTGAATACCTGAGTTCACGCAGTTGCTGAGAGAGAAGTCTATGATGCGGTATTTACCGGCGAATGGGACCGCCGGTTTAGCGCGTTCCTGAGACAGGATGCTCAGGCGCTCCCCCGTACCACCCGCCAGAATAACAGCGAGCAACCTGTGCATATCTTTCCCCTATACTGTTCGTTGTACAGCCTGTATATGGCTGCTTAACCATGTTACCCGTATTGCCTTAAGATGTCAACCGTAAATAGTATACCGTCCTGCTCGAGTTTCATTGACGATGAAGTTGTACTATAATTGGAACGAAGCTATTCCGAGGTATCAAAGTGTACTATTTTGCCTATGCCACCAACCTTAGTAAGAAGCAGATGCAGACACGCTGCCCGGACAGCAAGCCGTTGTTCGTGGCCACCCTGCCCAACTACAGGATAGTATTTACCGGTTGGTCGCGGGAGTGGCGGGGTGGCAAAGCCACCATTAAGTCGTTCCGGGGAGAGAAGGTGCGGGGCGCTATCTACGAGGTAAGCGAGGCGTGCCTCAGGCATCTGGATAGACACGAGGCCGGCTATATCAGGCTAAATGTCACCGTGTTCGATGAAGACAACGAGCCGCACCAGGCGGTGACTTATATCAAGTCCGGGCAGATGGAAGAGACTTTACCTTCGCAAGAATACGGGGAGGTCATTCGACAGGGATACCGGGACTGGGGAATCGTCTAGCTGGCTTTCTGTAAATGCCGTGTCAAAAGACCAAAATATGGACTTGTGTTATACTATTATCTGTTGTATCATGTAGTGTAGCATGTGTAGAAAGACTGATGTAGAATTTTGAACCTGCAATGTCTCATCCGGAGAGGAATGACGTGACATCTGTCCAAAATACCTATTTGAATTATCTCTCAAATATGATGTATCATGTTTAATCAATGCAAAGGGGGCAACTCATGACCTCTCGTAACTATGATGTTAAAGATATGTCTCTGGCCGCGGACGGCAGGCTGCGTATCGAATGGGCCTATCGGGAGATGCCGGTGGTCAAATTAATCAGGGAAAGGTTCACCGCGGAGAAACCTTTGAAGGGTATTCGTATCGCGGGGTGCCTCCACATCACCACGGAAACAGCCAACCTGGCGCTTACCCTGAAGGCGGGTGGGGCCGAGGTTACGCTCTGTGCGTCAAATCCGCTCAGCACGCAGGACGATGTGGCGGCGGCGCTGGTGGAATACGGCATCCCGACGAATGCCATCAAGGGCGAGGACGAGGTCACCTACTACAAACACATTAGTACCGCCCTCGATAGTAAACCTCATATCACCATTGATGACGGCGCCGACCTTGTCACCACGATTCACACCAAGCGCAGCGACCTTATCGCCGATGTTATCGGCGGTGCCGAGGAGACCACCACCGGTATCATCCGCCTGCACAGTATGCATAACGCCGGGAAGTTGAAATATCCCATGATTGCCGTCAACGATGCCGAAACCAAACACTTATTTGATAATCGCTACGGTACGGGCCAGAGCACCATCGACGGTATTACCCGCGCCACCAATATCCTCTGGGCCGGCAAAAAAGTGGTCGTCTGCGGCTACGGCTGGACGGGACGCGGTGTCAGCATGAGGGCTAAAGGACTGGGTTCCCATGTCATTATCGTCGAGGTAGAGCCGGTCCACGCCCTGGAGGCGGTCATGGAAGGCTTCCAGGTAATGCCTCTGATGGAGGCCGCTAAAGTGGGCGATATCTTCATTACCGTTACCGGGGACAAGAGCGTCATTGACGAAGAACATTTCAGTGTGATGAAGGACGGCGCTATTCTGGCCAACAGCGGACATTTCAACACGGAAATCGATATCCCGGCCCTGGAAGCTGTCTCAAAAAAGAAACGTACCGTACGTGCCTTCGTCGAGGAGTATTTATTAAAGGACGGACGCTGCCTGTACCTGCTGGGTGAAGGGAGACTGATAAACCTGGCGGCGGCGGAAGGACACCCGGCCAGCGTTATGGATATGAGCTTCGCCAACCAGGCGCTGTGCGCGGAATACATGGTTAAGAATAAAGGTAAGCTGGAAATCAAGGTACACCCGGTACCTGAAGAAATCGATAAAGAGGTAGCCCGGCTCAAGCTCCGGGCGATGGGTGTGGCGATTGATACTCTGACGGAGGAACAGCAGAAATACCTGGCCAGCTGGGAAGAAGGAACGTAAATATCGATCTTGAATTATGAAAATGTCATTCCCGCGAAGGCGGGAATCCAGAGGGGGGAAGTGGGGGGTCTGGATAGTCGGGTCAAGCCCGACTATGACAGATTGCTTCGTGTGTAAGGATACGTTAAAAACGGAGGTAGAAGATGTCCAATAGTTTTGCCACTTCACCAAATTATATGTTGACATCGGAATCGGTTACCGAAGGGCACCCGGACAAGATGTGCGACCAGATATCGGATGCCATCCTGGACGCTATTATGAAAGAAGACCCGTTCGGCAGGGTGGCCTGCGAGGTTGCCACCACCACCGGACTGGTTATCGTTATGGGGGAAATTACCACCGGTTGCTATGTTGACGTACCGCAGATAGTAAGGGACGTAGTCCGCGATATCGGCTATACCCGACCCGAATACGGGTTCGACTGCGAGTCTGCGGGCGTAATGGTATCCATCAAGGAGCAGTCCGCTGATATTGACCGGGGCGTCAGCAAATCACAGGAATCTAAAGAAACCAAAGGCGCCGGCGACCTCGATAAAATCGGTGCCGGCGACCAGGGCATGATGGTCGGTTTCGCCTGCAACGAGACCCCGGAACTGATGCCCCTCCCCATCTCCCTGGCCCACAAGCTGTGCCGCCGGCTCGCGCAGGTAAGGAAAGATAAATTATTGAAATACCTCCGACCCGATGGTAAGTCGCAGGTTACCGTGGAATACAGCCAGGGCGTTCCGAAGCGTATCGTCAATGTCGTTATCGGCGCTCAGCACGACGATGGTATTACCCTCGACCGGATTGAAAAAGATATCATAAATAATGTTATTAAAGAGGTACTACCGGCGGATTTGACTAACGGCGACACCAGGTATTACGTAAACGGCACCGGCCGCTTTGTAATCGGCGGGCCGGTATCGGATACGGGTTTCACCGGACGCAAAATAATCGTCGATACTTACGGGGGCGCCGCCCGGCACGGCGGTGGGGCTTTCTCCGGCAAAGACTGCACCAAGGTCGACCGCTCGGCGTCTTACATGGCCAGGTACATCGCCAAGAACATGGTGGCCGCCGGACTGGCCGACCGTCTGGAGATACAGGTCGCCTATGTCATCGGCAAGGCACACCCGCTTTCTATCTCCATCGAAGCCTTCGGCACCGGTAAAGTGGAAACCCAGGTGATTAAAGACCTGATAAACAAGCACTTCGACCTGCGACCGGGGGCGATTATAGAGGACTTCGACCTGCGCCGCCCCATCTACCGCCAGACCTCCGTTTACGGGCACTTCGGCCGCACCGACCTCGACCTCCCCTGGGAAAAGACGGACAAGGCTGATATACTCAGGAAAGAGGGACTGGGGAAGTAAAAATAAATTTATAGGTGGAAGATGTGGAAACTTGGGCTGTTGTGACTTTGGTGCTTGGGACAAATATCGTCTCTGCTCTTTTGACATTTTTTATAACAAAGATGCAAGTAAGCCATTCCGACGAACGGCTTGAAAAACAACTTACAAGGTCAAGAGAAGAAACCCAGCAAAAGAGACGGTGGGAAGTTAGAAGCGAACCACTGCTTAAACTAAGAGCCGAGTTAGCTATTATGGCAAGCAAGCTTGACAAATTGGTCAAGGCTGCATATCACTCACATGGGATGGCAACTGAACAGGCAAAAGAGGAATTTGAGAGAGCTAAGAATGATTGGAGTAGCTACTTAGCAAGTGACGATTTATCACAAGTTTTATTCATTCTTGACGATCAGGAGATTATAGATTTAGTGAAGAAAGCTCGAGATGAATATTTGGATTCTTACAATGAGCTTACATTCTACCGTGAAGAGCTTACAGCGGTGGAAGTTGGAGAGTTTGCGAGAGCACCCGAAGAGAAGATTCGCTCTGAAATTATAAATATCCAGGCACTGATTAACAAACGTCTAGAGGAATTGTAGTCTATATAAACAGGGAGTCCAAGAGGGGCGTAGCCCCTCTTCCAAAAGATATTCCCCTTCCCCTTGAGGGGAAGGGGATAAAGGGGATAGGGTGAAAAATAATCCCATAAAGTTCGGCACCGACGGCTGGCGGGCGATTATCGGCGAGGAGTTTACCTTCGATAATGTCCGTTTCTGCGCCCAGGGCGTAGCCGACTACCTCAAAGGGGCCAAGCTTGCCGGACGCGGACTGGTTATCGGCTATGACACGCGCTTTGCCTCCGAGGACTTCGCCGCCGCCGCCGCCGAGGTAATTGCCGGCAACGGCATCAAGGTCTACCTCTGCCCGAAGGCTACCCCGACCCCGGTGATAAGCTACGGCGTCCTGGCCAAAAAAGCCGGCGGCGCTATCATCATCACCGCCAGCCATAACCCCGGCACCTGGAACGGCTTCAAATATAAGGACGAGCACGGCTCCAGCGCCTCGGACGAGATTACTTCAGAGATAGTCGACTTTATTTCCAAATCTTACGATGCCGGTAAGGTGAATCGACTGCCCCTGGCCGATGCCGAAAAGCAGGGGCTGGTGGTAGATACCGACCTTGAGCCGGTTTATTTTGAACAGATTGCGAAACTTATCGACCTTGATAGTCTACGCAACGCCGGGTTGAAACTGGTTATCGACCCCATGTACGGCGTCGGGGCCGGCTATCTGGCGAAGGCGCTGGGGGGAGGCACCACGGAGTTCATCGAGATTAACAATGAGAGGAATCCTCTCTTCCCCGGTATCCGCCCGGAGCCGATTCCTCCCAATCTGGACAGGTTATCGGCCACCGTCAGGGAGCAAAAGGCCAGCGTCGGCCTGGCCACCGACGGCGATGCCGACCGTATGGGTATCGTCGACGAAAAGGGCAATTTTATTAATCAACTCCAGGTCTTTGCCTTGCTCTGCCTTTATCTGCTGGAAGTGCGCGGCGAGCGCGGCCCCATCATCAAGACGCTGACCACCACCAGTATGGCTTACCGACTCGGCGAGCTGTATAATGTGCCGGTGTACGAGACGCCGGTCGGCTTCAAGTACGTGGCGCCGCTGATGATGAAGGAAAACGCCCTTTTCGGTGGGGAGGAGAGTGGCGGCTACGGATTTCGCGGGCATGTCGCCGAGCGCGACGGCATCCTGGCCAATCTCTATTTCCTCGACCTCATGGTGAAGACGGGCAAAAAACCGTCCGAGCTTATCGAATACCTCTACAGCAAGGTGGGGCCCCACCATTACCAGCGTGTTGACATAAAGTTTGACGAAAAAAGGCGCAAGTCCATAATAGAACGTGTCCGGAATCAGGCTCCCGAGTCTATCGATAATGTCAGGGTATCGAAAATAGATACGACTGATGGTTTCCGGTTTATCCTGGCGGATAATACCTGGCTGCTTATCAGGTTTTCCGGCACCGAGCCCCTGCTGCGCGTCTATACCGAGACCGATTCGCCGGAGCGTGTGGAGCGGCTGCTCAAGATTGGCCGGGAAATAGCCGGAGTCTAAAAAAGGGGAGTTTAAGAGGGATATGGCCCAAATAGCTATAGTGGGGAAGCTCGAAGGGGCGTCAGCCCCTTCGAAATAGATATTCCCCCTTCCCTTCATACAATACCCAAGGGAAGGGGGTCAGGGGGATAGGTTGCCAAAAAGTCTTTTCCATATAAGGGGGTGAGGTAGATATGAATAAAATCAATCTCGACGACGTTAAAGTATATCAGCAGAACGACCCCGAAGGCATGCTGGCGCGTATTAAAGAACTCCCCATGCAGTGTAAACAGGCGTGGCAGGCCGCCATGAGCTTTACGCTGCCGGCGGATTATGCCGATGTCGATAGAGTAGTCGTTCTGGGCATGGGCGGCTCGGCCATCGGCGGCGACCTGGTCAGGAGTCTGGTGCAATCGGAGTCCCGGATTCCCGTCATCGTCCATCGCGAATACGGTCTGCCGGCCTTCGTCGATGAAAAGACGCTGGTGATTGCTTCCAGCTATTCCGGCAATACCGAGGAAACGCTCTCGGGCTTCGAGTCGGCTTTGAAAACGAAAGCCAAAAAGCTGGCCATGACCACCGGCGGTAAGCTGCAGGAGCTGGCTGAGGCAAACAATATACCGGTTTTTAAAATAGAGTATAAAGCGCAGCCCCGCGCCGCCCTCGGCTTCAGCTTCCTGCCTACCCTCGGCGTTTTGCAGAAACTTGGCTTCCTGAAAGACAAGTCGGCGGATGTTGCCGAGACAGTCCAGGTCTTAGAAAAGCTCTCCGCACGACTGGGCGAGAATTCGCCGCTAACCGGTAATCCCGCCAAGCAATTAGCGCAGCGACTCTACGGATGCCTGCCGGTGATATACGGCGCCGGTATTGCCGCCGAGGCGGCGCACCGCTGGAAGACCCAGATTAACGAGAATGGCAAGGCCTGGGCCTTTTTTGAGGTATTCCCGGAGCTTAACCACAATGCTACGGTGGGCTATCCGTTCCCGCCGGAAATAGCGCAGAAAATCAGGGTCATCCTGCTGCGGTCGCCCCTGTTTAACGAGCGTGTCAAGCTCCGCTACGAGGTTACCTGCGAGCTTCTCAAGCGTGCCGGGGTGGCCTACGAGTTCGTGGACAGCGAGGGGAAAAGCGCCCTGAGCCAGATGATGAGCCTGGTGATGATGGGCGATTTTACCAGCTACTACCTGGCCATTCTCTATGGCGTTGACCCTTCCCCGGTAGAAGTTATCAGCTACCTGAAAGACCGGCTGGCGAAGGGGTAGGGGAACTCTAATTAACACATTGAATCACAACTAACATCGAGTAACAGGAAGAGAAAATTATCACGTTTGTATGTCTGAGTTTTTATTCAGAGCATCAAGGTATTGCTTCGCCTCTTGTTCTGAGCCTAGAGCGACGTCGAGTAATATGCTTAAACTTATTATTATGCCAGGAACTACCTCATCAACTACAATTTCTTTATCGTCAAACTCAGGATTGCACGGTATCTCAAAATTAATGACCCACCATTTTTCAATTTTTTTAATTAAACTAAAGATATCTTTAAAACGCTCTAAGAATTCACTTGGTAAACCATTGGTGAGTATATTGGGAAATTCATGTACTACTGAATTGCGGATGTTCTTAATATTCTCAAAATTCTTTAATTCATCTGGGCTAATCACTTGTGCCTCTCTCAACCATTCAAGAGAAGCGTAGAGAATACTTCTGTTACTTTCAAGAACATCCTTCTTGTATTTAATCCCCGGTTGAGCCTTGTCTTCAAAGAACTCGGTATAAGCCTCTTTTACACGTTCGATAATAAGGTTGTTAAGGATTTCGAACCCTGTTATAAATATTGAGGCTGATATTAAGTTATTCCTTAATATTTCGGGGGTTAGGAATCTTTTCCATTGAGCATCAACATCATTCATAAGCTTCTACCGGCTGTTAACTGATGACTACATTTTATGTTTAATTAATAAATGAGTCAATAAACCCTCTCAACGTAGTCGATATGACTCATAAAAACAGGACTGGAAGCATGGAAAGACCACGCTTCCAGTCCGTAATTCTTCTTTTTCTGTAATTTTCTATCTCTTGGTGTACTGAGGCGCCTTGCGGGCCCTCTTGAGTCCGGGTTTCTTCCGCTCTTTGGCCCGGGCGTCGCGCGTCAGCATTCCGTTCTGGCGCAGCATCGGCTTGAAACGCTCGTCGGCGCGCGCCAGGGCGCGGGAGATACCGTGAGCGATAGCGCCGCTCTGGCCGGTAACGCCGCCGCCTTCCACCTTGATGACCGCACTATACTTGTCGGTGCTCTCGGTGGCGATGAACGGCTGGATTATAGTACGCTGGTGCTCCAGAGAAGGGAACCGTTCTTCGTACGGCATGCCGTCCACGATAATGGCGCCGTTCCCCGACGTCAGCTTTACCCGCGCTACCGCCGTCTTCCGGCGGCCTGTCCCGTAAAAATAGCTCTGTTTGACCATATAAGCCTTGTCCCCTTACTTTGCTTCCTGCTTGGTATCGGTCTTAATCTGTGATATGTGCGGGTGTTCCGCGCCGGCATAGACCCGCAGTCTTTTTCTCATCCGGGCGCCCAGTCGTGTGTGGGGCAGCATCCCGTTGACGGCATGCTCCATAGCCCGTGTCGGGTGTTCCTGCATCATCTTCTCCAGGCTGATGCTCTTGAACCCGCCGGGGTACCCCGAATGGCGGTAATACATCTTTTGCTGGGCTTTCTTGCCGGTAACACGAACCTTCCCGGCATTGATAACCACGACAAAGTCCCCCGTGTCCTGGCTGGGAGTATATATTGGCCTGTGTTTTCCCATCAGCAGGCGGGCTATGTTTATAGATAGCCTGCCCAGGGTCTTGTCGGCGGCATCAATCACATGCCAGTCTCTTTTGATATCAGCCGGTTTGGCAGTATAAGTTTTCATCGTGCATCTCCCTCGAAGGGACCCGGATAGTTCACCCGCATCAGGCACAATCCATCGGCCGGTGCCGTCGGTCCGGCCAGGCCGGGGGTCCTGGCTTCGACCAGGCTGGAAAACTCGTCAACCGTCATCTTGCCCTGGCCGACCTTGATTAGCGAGCCCGCCGTATTGCGTACCTGATGGGGCAGAAAGGAATTGGCTACCATCTCAAGAACAATCATGTCCCCATTTCGCGTTATTTCTGCTTTAAATACATTCCGTACCGTTCTCCTTCTTCGGGCGGTCTCGGCGCTGGAAACGAAAGAGGTGAAGTCGTGCTTGCCGACGAGGGCCTGACAGGCACGGTTCATCGACTCGATATCCAGATTTCCGTCAACCCGGCAGGAAAAGCCCTGCCTTATCGGCGAACGCGTCGGGCTGTTTAAAATGTAATATTTATACTCCCGACTGACGGCCCCGCGCCTGACATCGAAAGAGTCGTCCAACCGGTACGCTTCTTTCACCGCAATATCCCGGGGTAGATAGTGGTTCAAGCCATCGACAAAGGATTTCAAAGGCAGAGTCGACCCCGTCCTGAAGCTGACGACCTGCCCCCTGGCATGTACGCCGGCATCGGTACGGCTGGCTGCCTTAATCCTTGTCCTTTCTCCGGTAAGCTTCTTCAATGCTTTCTCTATCTCCCCCTGAATCGTCGGTGCGTTGGCCTGCCACTGAGAGCCGTGGTAGTTGGAGCCGTCATATTCCAGAATCAGCGCAACTGTGCCCGTCGGCAGGTCTGCAACCATCATTACCCTCAAGCCAATAGCGTCCGGGCACCGCTATTTGACCAGCTCCAGCTGGACCATAGGAGCACCGTCGCCCAGCCTGGGTTCCAGCTTGATAATGCGGGTATAGCCCCCGGGCCGTTCTTTGTACCTCGGTCCCAGATCGGCGAATATCTTCTCGGTGACTTTTTTATCCGTGATAAATGACAGTGCCTGGCGATAGGAGTGAAGCCCGCTCTTCTTGCCCAGGGTAATCATCTTCTCGGCCATACCGCGTACTTCCTTGGCCTTGGCCTCGGTGGTAACGATTTTCTCATGTTTCAGCAGGTCCGTAACCAGATTACGGTACAGCGCCCGCCGATGAGCGGAAGACCTGCCCAGATGTCTACCAGCTATCTTATGCCTCATGCCTGCGGCTCTCCATGCTCAGATTCTTCTTCATCAGGTTTTTCAGCTTCGGCAGTATCATCAGCCTCTTCACTCGCGGCTTCTTCGGCTGCCTTTACCTCGCCTTCCGCCTCGGGCTGACCTTCTTCTGCCTCTTCTGTATCGGTTTCGACTTTAGGGTTGAGCGATAGCCCTATCGAGGCGAGACGGTCCTCTATCTCCTGGTAGGACTTCTGCCCGAAGTTACGCAGCTTGAGCAGTTCCTTGGGTCCCTTGCCGATAAGCTCGCCTACCGTGGTTATATTGCTGCGTCTCAGGCAGTTCATGGTGCGTACCGAGAGGTCCAGCTGCTCGACGGGCATATTGTATTTCTCGTCGGGGATGGACATGCGGATAAGCCGCTCTTCGGCCTTCATCTGCGAAATCTTGACGTACTCGACAAATGGCGTGAATTGCTCTATCAAAATGCTGGCGGCATGGCTCACGGCATCTATCGGCGACGTGGTCCCATCCGTCCAGACATCCAGCCGCAACTGCTCACGGCTGGTCTCGCGCCCGAGGTGAGTCGGCTCGACGGTGTAGTTGACCTTGCGTATCGGGGTGAAAATAGCGTCAACGGGAATCGTTCCTACCGGTGTGTTATCGGTAGACTCGGCGGTCCTGAAGCCTGTTCCCAGTTCCACGTCGAACTCTACGTAGAGCTTGTTATCGGGGTTACTGATGGTAATCAGGCAGAGTTCCGGGTTGGTAACCTCAAAGTCAGCCGATGGTTTAAGGTCGGACGCGCAAACACTGCCCTCGCCTTCGTATTCCAGTATCAGCGTACCGCTACGGTCAGACAGAGGTTTTAGCCTCAACTCTTTCACATTGAGTAGAAACTCCATGACATCTTCCTTGGCATGGGGGATAACCGTAAACTCATGCTGGACTCCTTCGATTCTTACCTGAGTTACGGCCGCCCCGGGAAGATAGCCAAGCAACACGCGGCGCAAGGAGTTGCCCAGAGTCATACCGAACCCCTTCTCCAGTGGTTCGGCGACGAACCGCCCGAAATTATCCGCTTGTTCGGTACATTCAATTTTTGGGACTAATAGTCCAGCCAATCAATTACCTCCTTATCAGTTGCACTACCGCGAGTAGTACTCGATGACTGCCTTGCCGTCGAACCTGGCGTCAATCTCTTCGGGCGTGGGTAAAGATAAGACCTGCCCGACCAGGGTTTGCCTGTCCAGGCTCAGCCAGTTCAGGACGGTCTTGGATTCAATTTCCTGAGCCAGCTGTTTATAGTATTCGGTCTTCTGGCTGCCCTCTCGCCAGCTGATGGTATCGCCTTCTTTAACCAGGGCGGAGGGGATATCGGTCTTGCGTCCGTTCAACATGATATGCCCGTGCTGTACCAGCTGACGGGCCTGGGCACGGGAATCGGCGAAGCCCAGGCGGTAGACAACGTTATCCAGACGTCTCTCCAGCAGCACCAGTAGATTTTCACCGGTAATACCGGCCTGTTTCTCAGCTAGGGTGAAGGTCTTCCGGAACTGCCTCTCCAGGGTTCCATAGGTATAGCGGGCTTTCTGCTTCTCGCGGAGCTGCAGAGCGCGGTCGGAAAATCTCCTCCTCCGCCGGCTGGTCCCTTGCCCCGGTGGTTTCGGTCGCTTGTCAATAGCGCATTTGGGCGTAAAGCAGCGGCTGCCCTTCAGCAAAAGCTTTTCACCACTGCGCCGACATAAACGGCAAACTGCTCCTGTATATCTGGCCATGTTCTTCCCCTTTTAGACCCTTCTCCTCTTGGGAGGGCGGCAGCCGGCGTGCGGGATGGGTGTTACGTCCCTGATTCCGGTAATGTAAAGTCCGGAACCCTGCAGCGAGCGGATAGCCGCCTCGCGGCCGCTGCCAGGACCCTTGATATATACTTCGACCTGACGCAGGCCGTGTACCATAGCTTTCCGGGCGGCATCGCGGGCCGCCATTTGAGCCGCGTAAGGCGTGCCTTTGCGGGAACCCTTAAAACCGGCCGTTCCCGAGCTTCCCCAGGCCAGGGCATTCCCCTGCGGGTCGGTAAGGGTTACCAAGGTATTGTTAAAGCTGGACTGAACGTAAGCCCGGCCGGTAGGAACCGCCTTCCGTTCCCGCCTCCTTGTTTTAGTTTTCCTTTTCTGTGCCACCCTGTCCTCCTTGTTAGGTCACTTATTATTTCTTAGCCATGCCGCGCTTCTGGCCCCGGCCGGCTACTGTCTTGCGTACACCGCGCTTGGTGCGGGCGTTAGTCCGCGTTCTCTGGCCTCTTACCGGCAGGCCGTGGCGGTGCCTGATGCCGCGGTAGCTGCCGATTTCAATCAGGCGCTTGATATTGAAATTGACTTCTTTTCTGAGTTCGCCCTCAACGCGGTACTGCTTATCGACTATTTCACGTAATTTATTAATCTCATCCTCGGTAAGGTCTTTTACCTTGACATCGGGCGTGATTTCCGCCTGAGCCAGAATTTTATGGCTCTGCGTACGGCCGATGCCGTAAATGTACTGCAGCGAGAC
Organism: Dehalococcoidales bacterium; assembly: GCA_030628245.1. Taxonomy (GTDB): domain Bacteria; phylum Chloroflexota; class Dehalococcoidia; order Dehalococcoidales; family RBG-16-60-22; genus JAFGPF01. The sequence continues at coordinate 12,267 of DAOVRI010000002.1, read as the reverse complement.
CCATGCCTGCTTGTTTACCGGTATATCTACTCCAGAGATACGTGGCATTTACTTCCTCCTTGCTCCCTGAGCGTTACCCCTGCCTCTGCTTGTGCTTCGGGTTGGTGCAAATAATCCTGACCACCCCGCGCCGCCTTACAACCTTGCATTTTTCACATCTAACTTTTACTGAAGCTCTAACTTTCATGATTCAAACCTTTATCTTACTTGAGCCGGTAGGTAATTCTACCACGTTTCAGGTCGTAAGGGGAGAGCTCTATCAAAACCTTGTCGCCGGGTAAGACCCTGATATAATGCATCCTTATCTTGCCTGAAATATGGGCCAGCACCTCATGCCCGTTGGGGAGTTCGACGCGAAACATGGCATTGGGCAGGGCCTCGATTACCGTCCCCTCAACCTCTATGGCCTCTTTCTTAGCCATAAATTACCTTCGTCAACACCTCCGGTTCATTATTATCAATAGCAATGGTATTTTCAAAGTGCGCTGACAGGCTACCATCGGCGGTGAGCACTGTCCAGCGGTCACCGGCTACGCGCGTATGCCAGTCGCCGACGTTCAGCATGGGTTCGAGGGCGATGGTCATACCTTTTTTTAACACCGGTCCCGTTCCCGGCTGCAACCCGTACGGTGGTTCGGTGCAGTTTGGTATTTGCGGGTCCTCGTGCATTTCGCGGCCGATGCCGTGACCGGTATATTCGCGCACTACCGAGTAGCCTCTCGATTCCGCATATTCCTGAATGGCCGCCGAAACGTCACCGAGTTTCGCCCCGGCACGGGCGGCGGCGATACCGTTTTCCAGGCAGGCCTGCGTTGTTTCTATAAGGCGCCTGGCATCCTGGCTTATTTTGCCAACGCCCACGGTTACCGCCGCATCACCATGAAAACCATTATAAATGGCGCCGAAGTCGAGGGAAACGATGTCGCTGTCTTTCAGGACTCTATCCCCCGGAATCCCGTGTACTATCTCGTCATTTACGGACACGCAGAGATTAGCCGGAAAGCCGTGATAGCCATTAAACGAAGACTCGGCTCCCAACCTTTTCAGTTCCCTCTCGGCGATAATATCCAGTTCTTTAGTTTTCATACCCGGTTTTATCTGCTCACTTAATAATTTCAGTACTTTAGCGACCACATTACCGGCCTGTCGCATTTTGGCAATTTCTTTTTCAGATTTGATTACGATACCCATCCGGTGACATTCCCCCTTAGCTCAGGGCGGCTGCTATCCTGTTGTTTACCTCCGCCGCACCGCCCTCGCCGTGTATCTCCAGCAACTTCCCTGCCTGTTTATAATAGTCGATAAGCGGGGACGTTTCCACGAAATAAACCTCCAGCCTGTTTTTAATCGTCTCGACGTTATCATCGGGGCGCTGGTACAGCTCGCCGCCGCAGCGGTCGCACTTGCCTTTCACTTTAGGCGGTGAGTCGACCTCGTGGTAGGGTGCCTGGCATTTCCGGCAAATCCAGCGTCCGCCCAGCCTCTTTAAAAGCTCTCCTTCCGATACTTTGATATATGCCACCCTGTCGATTGCTTTCGATTGCTCCTTCAGGGCCCTGTCCAGTGCCTTCGCCTGTTCTATATTCCTGGGGAAGCCGTCGAGAATTGCCCCGTTTTTACAGTCCGGAGCCGCCAGCCTCTCCAGCACCATCTGTATCGTTATCTCATCGGGAACCAGCTGCCCCTTCTCCATGTACACCTTGGCCTTTTTCCCCAGTTCGGTCTCCTGCGCCAGCGCCTGACGGAACAGGTCGCCGGAGGCTACCTGCACCAGCTCCAGTTTCTCTGCCAGCATCACGGCCTGTGTACCTTTCCCCGCCCCGGGGGCTCCCAAAAGAATAATATACACCTTTACTCCTATTTAATAAAGCCTTCGTAGCGCCGCATGACCAGCTGCGCCTCAAGCTGCTTCATGGTATCCAGGACAACACCGACCACGATGAGCATACCCAGGCTGGACAGCTGTATCTGCTGAACATTGGTCACCGTCCGTGCCAGGAAAGGCATCACCGCCACGAAGGCCAGGAAGAGCGCTCCTGCCCAGGTGATGCGGTTGATGACTCCGCTGAGATAGCCGGCGGTGTTTTTCCCCGGTCGTATGCCGGGAATAAAGCCTCCCTGCCTCTGCAGGGTACCCGGCAGGTCCTGCTGTTGATAGGTTACCATGGTGTAAAAGAAGGTGAAGCCTACCGCTAAAAGAAAGTATAAAATCCAGTAAAATGCGCCTGCCGGCAGGGCGGTAGTGGGGCTGAACCACCGCACAATCGTATCCATAAAACCCGGCTCGTTCGGATTGGCGAAATAGCTGGCGACGATACCTGGAAAGAGCACCACCGACATGGCGAAGATGAGCGGTATCATGCCGGAGCTGTTTACCCGCATGGGTATATGCGTTGTCCCCGATTGCCGGTACATGCGGCCGCCGCGAAAGACACTGCGGGCATACTGCACCGGAATCCGTCGGTGCGCCTCGGTAAATATCACGATAAGAACCACGGTGATAAGAACTATGACGATATATACTAACAGTCCCATGGGATTTCCCTTGGCCAGGAAACCCTGTTGAATCATCTGCGGGTAGCCAGCGACGATACCTCCGAAGATTATAATGGAGATGCCGTTGCCGATACCGTACTCCGTAATGAGCTCTCCCAGCCAGACCAGAAAGACGGTGCCGGCTATCAGCGATACAACTATGGTAATGGTGGGTAGAAGGTCAGTGCTGCCGACAGCCCCCGCGCGCTGGAGCAGGACCAGCTGCCCGTAGCCGGAAAGACCGGCCAGGGGTATCGTCAGCCAGTGCGTAATCAGATTAATCTTATTTCTACCGGCTTCTCCTTCCTGGGATAGCGCCTGCAGTCGCGGGATGGTCGGTACGAGGAGTATCATGATAATGGAAGCTGTAATGTAGGGATAAACACCCATGGCTGCCACGCTGAACTGCTTCATGGCGCCGCCGCTGAACAGGTCGAGCATGCCCAGCAGGGCATTACTCTCGAACAGCTGCTGTAGAGCCTCCAGGTTAACCCCCGGCAGGGGCACGTGAGCTATAAAGCGGAAAACTACCAGGATACCTACGGTAATCAGGATTCGGCGCCGGAGGTCAGGCAGGCTGAAAGCATCGATCATGGCCTGCAGCAGTCTGGGTCTACTCGGCCTTTGCCGCATACTCTACCTCCTCAACTGTGCCGCCGGCTGCCTCTATCTTGGCCCTGGCTGAAGCCGTGAATTTATTCGCCCTGACCGTAAGGGAACGGACAATATCGCCATCAGCCAATATCTTAATCGGGTTCTTCAGTGATTTAACAATCCCGGCCTCAACCAGCTTCTCCGGTGTTATCTCACTGCCGGTGTCGAACGCGTTGAGCGCGCCGACCCTGACGGTGCTGTACTCTATCCGGAAGATATTGGTGAAGCCGCGCTTCCTGGGCAGGCGCTTGATTAAAGGCAGCTGACCGCCCTCGAAGCCGGGACGCATCTTGTAGCCGGCACGGGACTTCTGTCCCTTGCAGCCGCGTCCGGAATAGGTGCCTTTTCCGCTGCCGTCGCCGCGGCCTACCCGCCTGCTGGCTCGTCTGGAACCGGGTGCTGGGGCGATATTATTTTGTCTGACCAATCTCTTCCTCCACTTTAACCAGGTGTCTTACCTTGTTAATCATGCCTCGAATGGAGTTTGTATCTTCATGGACAACGCTCTGATTCAGCCGGTGAAAACCCAGCGATTTCAGGGTTCTCTTCTGGCTCTCCTCATAGCCGATGCCGCTTTTAATCCAGGTAACTTTTATTTTACTCACTGGCTGCCGCCTCTCCCGTGCTGACGGTCGCCTTACGTTTGGCTACCTCATCTTTCGGGATTTTCAACTCGCTGAGACCCTGCATGGTCGCCTTGGCTACGTTGATATGGTTGGATGTGCCGAGTGATTTCGTCAGGATATCTTTAATTCCCGCGGCCTCCAGTACCGCCCGGATGCTGCCGCCGGCAATGACGCCGGTGCCCGGCGCCGCCGGTTTCAACAGGACCTTGGCGGCTCCGAAGTTTGCTATGATTTCGTGCGGAATGGTACTTCCGACCAATGGCACCTTGATTAAATTCTTCCTGGCCTTGGCCCCGCCTTTGTTTATGGCGGCGGGCACTTCGTTAGCCTTGCCGATACCCAGGCCGACATATCCCTCGCCGTCGCCGGTTACCACCAGGGCGCTGAAACGGAGCCGTTTGCCGCCTTTCATCACTTTGGCAACGCGGTTAACGTCGATAAGTTTATCGTTTAGGTTTAAATCGACCGGGTCAATTCGACTTATTGGTTGTTTCATCAGACCTGCATCGTCCTCTCTTAGAACTTAAGTCCACCCTTCCGGGCGGCATCCGCCAGCGCTTTTACCCTGCCGTGATACTTAAAGCCGCCGCGGTCAAAAGCCACCTGGCTGATTTTCTTACCGGTGGCACGCTTGGCCAGTAGCGAACCGACTATTCCAGCCCGTTCGGTCTTTGGTTTCCCTTTCAAATCGCCTGTAATTTCCGCATCGAGAGAAGAGGCGGAGACCAGGGTATGCCCCTGTGAATCGTCAATCACCTGAGCGTATATATGGTTCAGGCTGCGGAAAACGCACAGGCGTGGCCTGGCACCGTTACCGCTTACCTTCTGCCTGACCCTGTAATGTCTTCTGCTACGTGCTTCTCTGGTGGTTGATTTACTCATAATTACTACCTGCCAACGACCTTGCCGGCCTTGCCCGGTTTAAGATGCACCACTTCTCCGGCGTATCTAATGCCCTTGCCCTTATAGGCATCGGGGGGGCGGATGGCCTTGATTTCAGCCGCCATCTCGCCGACGTCTTCTTTGTTAATGCCGTTGACCTTAATGCGGTTGTTTCCTTCCACGGATAGGGTTATTCCCGGCAGTGGCGTTACCTCAACCGGGTGAGAAAAGCCGATGCGGATGACCAGTTTTTCGCCGACCTTCTCGGCACGATAGCCCACGCCGACTATTTCCAGCGTCTTCTCAAAGCCTTTGGACACCCCCTCCACCATGTTCGCCAAAAGGCTCCGCGTCAGTCCGTGGAAGGTGCGGTCCTTCTTACTTTCACTCGGACGGGTCACGGTCAGGGTATTTCCCTCCAGGTTCAGGCGCATTTCAGTGGGAAGAGAGCGGCTGAGCTCCCCTTTGGGGCCCTTTACCGTAACGTTCTCCCCCTTAATATCAACCGTCACCCCTGACGGTACGGCTATCGGCGTTTTCCCTATTCTAGACATCTATCACTCCAGAAGTGTTTTACCATACATAACACAGTAGTTCGCCACCGGAATCCTGGCGCCAGGCTTGCTGTCCCGTTCTGAGACCGCTGGAAGTGGAGATAATGGCAATACCCAGGCCGCCGTAAACGCGCGTGATTTCCTTCTTCTGCACGTATACCCTCAATCCCGGCTTGCTGACACGCTTTAATCCCGAGATGGCCGGTTTGTTATCATCCATATACCGGAGTTGTATTTTAATTACCCGGTGCGGTTTGCCCTTGACTACCTCGTAATCGGTGATGAAGCCTTCCTCCTTGAGGATTCTGGCAATCGAAAGTTTTATCTTGGAGGCAGGTACCAGCACACTATCATGCCGCACCATAACGGCGTTTCTTATTCGGGTTAGCATATCAGCGATTGGGTCTGTGACTGTCATACCTATTATTTTCCTTCTTTAATTTACCAGCTAGATTTTTTTACTCCCGGCAGATGGGCTTCCAACGCCAGTGTCCGGAAGCATATCCGGCACACGCCGAACTTGCGCATATAGGCGCGAGGCCGTCCGCACAGTCGGCACCGGTTATACTGCCGTACCGGGTATTTGGACGTTCGTCCGGCCTTGGCTACCATTGACTTTTTGGCCATAACTAACTCACTCCATCCTTGGCGAAGGGCATTCCCAGCAATTCAAGCAGGTGTTTACCGTCCTCGTCATTGTCAGCCGTGGTGATAATGGATATTTCCAGTCCTCTCACCTTGTCAATCTTGTCATAATCTATTTCCGGGAACAGTATTTGTTCCCTGAGCCCAAGTGTATAATTGCCGCGGCCGTCAAAGGAGTCCGGGTTAACCCCCTGGAACTCATGCATGCGGGGGAGTACCGCATTTACCAGTTTATCAAAGAAGTCATACATGCGCTCACCCCGTAGCGTTACCTTCAGGCCGATGGGCATCCCCGTCCTCAACCGGAAAGCGGCGATTGATTTTCTGGCGCGGGTGGTTACGACATGTTGTCCGGCGATGGCCGTCAGGTCCTGCTCCGCCGCTTCCAGCGCTTTGGCATTGGCGATAGCTTCGCCGGCGCCGATATTGAGTGCCACCTTCTCGAGGCGCGGCACCTGCATGACGTTCTTGTACCCGCAAATCTCCATCAGGCGGGGCACAACCTCTTGGCGGTATTTTTCTTTCAGTCTCGCCATTTATTCAATCACCTCGCCGCAGGCGCGGCAGATTCTCACCCTCCGGCCGTCTTCCAGTTTCTGGAAGCCGATACGCCCCGGCTTATTGCATTTATCACAGAGCAGTATGACATTGGAGATATGAACGGGCGCTTCCAGGTCGATGATGCCGGCCTGCCTGACGGCACCCCTGGCCTTGGAGTGCTTTTTAATAAAGTTGATACCTTCAATTATTACCTGCTGTTTCTTGGGACGGGAAAAGCGCACTTTCCCCTTTTTACCCCTGTCCTTACCCTTGATAACCAGTACGGTATCGTTTTTCCTTATCTTCATAGTCTTTCTGCCTTTATAAAACCTCCGGCGCCAGAGAAATAATCTTGGTGTAGTTCTTGTCCCGCAGCTCCCTGGCTACCGGACCGAAGATGCGGGTCCCTTTGGGATTATTCTTATCGGTAAGAATTACCGCCGCATTTTCATCGAACCTGATATAAGAGCCGTCGGGGCGCCGGTAGGGATGTGCCGTGCGAATGATGACGGCCCGGACGACATCGCCTTTCCTGGTCCCGGCGTTCGGTATGGCACGTTTGACGGAAGCTACGATAATATCTCCCACGCGAGCATACTTACGGCGGGTACCGCCGAGCACGTTGATGCACATGATTTCGCGGGCACCGGTGTTATCGGCTACTTTAAGCCTGGTCTGCATCTGAATCATTTCTGTTTCACCAAAATCCTAGTTCGTTATCTCCTGTGGTTTAATATCCGCTACTTCTCCCTTGGTTACTATCTCCGCCACCCGCCATCTCTTCAACTTGGAGGTAGGGCGGGTTTCTACAATCCTCACCGTGTCGCCGACTTTACTCTGGTTCTTTTCGTCGTGAGCGTAGTATTTAACGACTCTCCTGATGGTCTTCTTGTACAGCGGATGACGCTTGGGCGTATCCACGGCGACGACCACGGTCTTGTCCTGTTTATCGCTCACGACCTTGCCGAACCTGGTCTTGCGTTTTTCTTCCATATTATCCTACCTTATACCCAGTTCTCTTTCCGTGAGCAGGGTCTTCAGTCGAGCAATTTTTTTCCTAACCCTCCGCACCTCGCGGTGGTTCACCAGTTGCTTGGTGGCCAGGCGAAAACGCAGGTTAAAAAGCTCCTGGTGAGTTTCTTCCAGTTCCTTTTTCAAATCGTCGGTGCTGAGGTTTCTGAATTCCTCTAGTTTCAACGTGCTCGCTCCCTACTTTGCCGATTCACCACCCACGGTGACGCTTTCTCTTAATATAAACCTGGTCTTCAGCGGTAGTTTGTGTGCGGCCAGGCGTATCGCCTCCTGGGCTACCTTTTCACCGACTCCCGCCATCTCAAATATAATTTTGCCGGCTCTGACCACGGCTACCCAGTGGTCCGGGGCGCCTTTGCCGCTGCCCATGCGGGTCTCTGCCGCCTTTTTGCTGACCGGTTTGTCCGGGAAAACGCGTATCCAGACCTTGCCGCCACGGCGGATATGGCGGGTAATGGCACGCCGGGCCGCCTCAATCTGGGCGCTGGTTAACCAGGCCGATTCCAGTGCCTGGAGACCGAAATCACCAAAGCCGATAACATTGCCCGACCGGGCTTTGCCACGGCGGCGTCCCCTATGCGCCTTTCGATATTTTACACGCTTAGGCTGCTGCATCCTTGGTCTCTTCCTCCTCTGTACTGGTTGGCTCGGTATCCTGCGTTACATCTGGTGCCGGTTCGGCAGTTTTTGCCTTGGTTGTCTTCCTTGCCCTGGGTTTAGCCGGTTTTTCTTCTTCCGGCGCTTTCGCTTCGGCTGCCTTGGTTTCAGTCTTGGCTTCGGTTGACTTGGTTGCCTTCTTTGCCCTGGGTTTAGCCGGTTTTTCTTCTTCCGGCGCTTTCTCTTCGGTTGCCTTGGTTTCGGTCTTGGCTTCTGTTAACTTGGTTGCCTTCTTCGCCCTGGGCTTGGCGGGTTTTTCTTCCGGCTTTTCAGCCGGGGCTGCTTCTTCCGGTTTTTCGGCCGGGGCTGCTTCGGCTACTGCCTCGGGCGGTTTTTCTACTGTCTCGGCGGTGGGAGTCTCCTCGGGGGCTGCCTCCTCCGGTTTTTCGGCCGGGGCTGCTTCAGCTACTGCTTCGGTTGGTTTTTCTACTGTCTCGGCGGTGGGAGTCTCCTCGGGGGCTGCCTCCTCCGGTTTCTCTTCGACCTCCGCCACCTTCAGCTCGGGCAGTATCTGCCCCTTGTATATCCAGACCTTGACGCCGATACGGCCCAGCGTGGTGCGGGCTTCGGTGAAACCATAATCAATATCAGCCCGCAGCGTATGGAGGGGCACCTGCCCCTGATGAGAGGTTTGGCGGCGGGCAATCTCGGCATTTCCCAGTCTGCCGGCACAACTTACCTTTATTCCTTTGGCTCCTGCCTGGATGGTGCGGAAGATAGCCTGTTTCATGGCCCGCCGGTAGGCTACGCGGCGTTCAATCTGCTCGGCTACCGACCTGGCTACCAGGTATGCATCCAGTTCCGGCTGGCGTACCTCCTGGATATTTAACCGGATTCTCTTCCCGACGAGTTTCTCGAGGTGCTGCCTCATTTCATCGACCCTCTGGCCGCCTCTTCCGATGACGATGCCGGGTCGGGCAGTATATAGACTAATGGTCACATCTTTAGCCTGGCGGTCAATCTCTATCAGGGAGATAGCGGCTTCGGAATATTTGGATTTAATCTCCTCCCGGAGCTTGTGGTCTTCCTGGACGAACTCGGCATAGTGCGTGTCACTATACCACTTGGACTGCCAGTCTTTGATGACCCCCAGTCTGAAACCTAACGGGTGAACTTTATGACCCAATTAACCCTCCTCAGCAACGATAACTGTAATGTGGCTGGAACGCTTCCGGATTGGGCTTACCCGACCCCTCGACCGTGGCCGGAACCGGCGCATACTGCGTGCTTCATCTACATAGATGCTGACAACCTTCAAGTCGGCGGGGTCTATCTGAAAATTATTTTCGGCATTCGCCACCGCTGATTGCACTACCTTGGCGACAACCTTCGCTTTAGGTGTCGGCGTAAACCGGAGCAATGTCAGCGCTTCGTCTACTTTTTTACCCCGCACCATATCCACCAGCGGACGTACCTTGCTGGCTGGTATTCCTGTATTTTTAGCTGTGGCTCTAACTTCCACTTTCTCTTACACCTGTCTCAGGTAAATCTGTACCTGATTATCTCCTTTTCACCTGGGAAACTCTATCCGACCTGGCGGCATGCCCTCTGAAGGTGCGCGTATTGGCAAACTCACCCAGTTTATGACCGACCATATTCTCGTTGACATAGATGGGCACGTGTCTCCGGCCATCGTGGACGCCGATGGTAAGGCCTACCATCTGCGGCAGAATAGTTGATGACCGGGCCCAGGTTTTTATCACCGTTTTCTTGCCCGAGCGTATCGCGGCATCCACTTTCTTTCCCAGCTTTACGTCAACTGCCGGTCCTTTTTTCGTTGACCTTGACATATTACCTCTCTAACCGCCTATTTTACTCTGCGTTTAACAATCATCCGGTCGGAAGCCTTCGGCTTGCGCGTTTTATAGCCCAGGGCCGGTTTGCCCCAGGGTGTCTTCGGCCCGGGCATACCAATCGGTGAACGGCCCTCGCCGCCGCCGTGAGGATGGTCGCGCGGGGACATGGCGGAGCCCCTCACCGTAGGCCGCCACCCCATATGCCTCTTGCGGCCTGCCTTACCCAGGCTGATATTCTGGTGTTCGATATTCCCTATCTGGCCGATGGTCGCCATGCACTCGCTGCGGACGCGGCGTAGCTCGCCGGACGGCAGGCGAAGCAAAACGTGCTTGCCCTCCTTGGCCATCAGCTGTGCCGATGCCCCGGCGCTGCGTACCATCTGGCCGCCTTTGCCCGGCGCCATTTCGATATTATGTATCTCCGTGCCCGATGGCATCTGCTTCATGGGCAGGGTGTTCCCCGGTTTTATTTCGGCATTGTTACCGGACATTATCGTGTCATCCACGTTCAATCCTACCGGGGCCAGTATGTAGCGTTTTTCCCCGTCCACGTAGTAAATAAGAGCGATGCGCGCCGAGCGGTTAGGGTCGTATTCAATTGCGGCTACGCGGCCGGGAATATCTATCTTATCCCGCTTGAAGTCTATAATGCGCAGTCGGCGTTTCTCCCCGCCGCCCCGGTGACGCACGGTTATCTTGCCGCGGAAATTGCGTCCCGCCTGTTTCTTCTTGGGCAGAAGCAGCGATTTCTCCGGCTTGCTCTTGGTTATCTCGTCGAAGGTATAGCCGCTCATGCCCCGTCGGCCCGGGGAGGTCGGACGATATATCTTTAGTGCCACTCAGCTTCCCCCTTCATTCTAAACACCTTCAAAGAATTCTATTTTATCCCCCGGCTGGAGGGTGACAATCGCTTTTTTCCAGGGGCGTGTCTGTACCTGCCGCCGCCCCACCCGGCGCGTCTTACCCGGCATGGTGACCACGTTAACCCCGGTTACCGTTACCTTGAATGCCTTTTCTATAGCCTCCTTTATCATTGGCTTGTTAGCCCCGGCGGCTATCTCAAAGGCGTATTTACTTTGTACCTGGAGTACGGTGCTTTTTTCGGTTATCAGCGGACGGCGCAGCACCTCGTACAGATGCATTATCTCCCCCTTGCGTTAATCCGTTACCCCATAATTTTTCCGCTACGCGTACCGCAGCTTCGGTCATCAGTAGCGTCTTATAAGAAAGAATGTCCAATATATTAAGCACGTTGGCTGGCGTTGTCTTGATTTGCGGCAAATTGCGGGCTGATTTTATAACGTTTTCCTCCGGTTCCTGAGTAACGATGAGAGTCGAAGAGTCTATGCCAAGGGCCGTTAGTACTTCGGCCATTTTCCTGGTCTTGGGCTCGGTAAAATCAAATCCGTCCAGGACTTTCAACTCGCCGTCGCCGGCCTTGGCGGAGAGGACGCATTTCAGGGCCAGGCGGCGCATTTTGCGGGGTGTGTCCTGGCTGTAGTCCCTCGGGTGCGGCCCGAAGGTGATACCGCCGCCGCGGTGCAACGGGTTTTTCTTGCTCCCCGTGCGGGCGTAGCCGGTGCCCTTCTGGCGGAAAAGCTTGCGGCTACTGCCGTGAACGTTAGCCCTGGTCTTGGTTGACGCTGTCCCCTGGCGGGCATTAGCCTGCAGGCCTACCATTACCTGGTGCACCACCGCTTCGTTAAACGGCACGGCAAAGACCGCGTCGCTCACTTCAATCTGCCGGATTTCCTCTCCGGAAAGGTTGTAAACTGGAACCTGCACCTTACTTCTTCCCCCTCCTGGACTTTCGTATCAGTAACAAGCTGTTTACCGTCCCGGGTACAGCTCCCTTGACCAGCAGCAGGTTGCGGGCCGGGTCTGCCTCCAACACCTCGAGGTTGCTGGCAGTTACCCGCCGACTTCCCATGTGCCCGGACATGTGCATTCCCTTGTAGACCCGACCGGGCGTGGTGGTGGAGCCGATTGAGCCGGGAGCGCGGTGACGGTCGGACTGGCCGTGCGTCTTGGGGCCGCCTTTAAAGTGATAGCGTTTTACCACGCCGGCAAAACCCTTGCCCTTGGAGGTGCCGGTAATATCCACCATGTCTCCCGCTTTAAACAGGCTGACGTCAATCGTCTGGCCAGCCTCAACCGGCTGGCTCTCGTCAAGTTTAAATTCACGCAGATACTTGAATTTCGTCGTTTCTTTCTCCTTGGCTTTACCGCGCTTGCCGGACTTCGCCTTTTTTGCTTCTCCGAAGCCGAGCTGGGCGGCGCTGTACCCTTCTTTCTCCACGGTTTTTACCTGCATCACCGTGCAGGGGCCGGCCTCGATGGCGGTTA
>DAOVRI010000059.1 GCA_030628245.1 Dehalococcoidales bacterium | reverse complement strand
CCGTGATAAAAATCAGGAAAACATACGTGGAAGTCAACCCGGAGCTGCTCTTCGCGGAGATAAGGGATTTCACTCTTAAGCAGGGGACCAGCCTGGGCGAGAATAAGCTGGAAACCTATACCCTGCCGGACGAATCGGCTTCATTTGTTTCGCGCGGCACGTTAACTTTCAACGTCAAAGACGAGGGGGGCAAGGCGGGAAAAGAGTGCCTGCGCGTGCATGTGGTCGGCGCCGCCAGGGGTGAGACGAAGCTGATGATTGACGTCGATGAGAAGCTTTTCCCGAAGGAGAAACTGGCCGCCCTCCAGGCCGACCTCGACTTTATCTTTGAGCCATATGAGGCGGAGTGACCTTATAAACCTTCCACTATCCTGTACACGTTCTCGTAAGACTTCACGAAGTCGGGAGCAACCTTTTCCAACTTGTCTTTCATGGCTTTCATGCGCCGGATAAATTCCCGCCTGTCCTTACCTGCCACCAGATTCGCCCATTCCCCTGTTCTCTTCTGAAACAGTTTCTCAAACTCCGTTACCTTGGGCAGGCTCATTTGTAAAGAGGCGTAAAGCTCCGGGTCTTCGGAGAGCACGCTTTCTATCAGGGTCAGCAGCACCTTATAAGTAGAGCTACCGGCTGCCGCCATCGGTTTTAACTTGCCCGAACTGAGCAATGTATCGGCGGCAACCAAGGCAATAAAATGAGATAAACCGAGGACCAGACTCATCGTCTCATCATGTTCCTGGGGAGTCATCAGGGTCACCCTGGCGCCTCTGGTTTCCAGATAATTTTTAATTTTTTGAGCCAGTGCTCCCTCTTTATCGCTGGTGGGTGTCAGCACAATATTCTTGTTGGCTATGCCCCTAGCACCGGGGCCAAACAAAGGATGGGCACCAAGCACCAAGCCGTTTTTTACATGCTCGTGCATTATTTCAACCGGGAGTGCCTTGGTAGAGGTAATATCTATAACCACCTGCTCCGACTGTATATTGGGGCCTATCTGCCTGATTACCTCCTCAAGACTCTCTATCGGCACAGATATCAGTACATAATCGGCTCCCCTGACCGCTTCCGCATTACTGGCAGCAGTTTCAACACCGAGTTGACGCCCGGCTTCCAGGAGTTTCTCGCTATTCCGGCCGGTTACTACCACCTCCCGGCCATCTTTCAACAGAAAGTCAGCCAGCCACCGCCCCATTTTACCCGAGCCACCGATTATGGCTACCTTCACACTTCCACCTCTAATCATATTTAAACTTTGAAAGCTGATTTGCTTTCGAGAAAATGCAGCTTTGGTAATCTGGCAAGGCTATCTAGCCTTCGGGTACGACCCCAGGATTTTCACAAATACCGCATGTTCTTCCAGTGCTTTTAGAGCCTCAGCTACGTCCTTCTGTTCACGATGCCCGGAGACATCCATGTAGAAGTTATATTCCCAGGGCTGGTGCCGCATCGGGCGGGACTCGAGTTTGGTCAGGTTTATCTCCCTCGAAGCGAACTCCCGGAGGCAGTCGTACAGCGCCCCCGGTTTATGCTTGAGAGAAAAGACGATGGATGTCTTGTCATTGCCCGTAGGTGGGGAATCCTCTTTAGACAGGATAAAGAACCTAGTGAAATTGTGGGGATTGTCCTCTATTTCCCGCGCGATTATCTTCATGCCATAGATTTCGGCGGCCTTGGCGCTGGCAATAGCGACGCTGTCCAGTCGACCCTGCTCTTTTATCATCCTGACGCTGCCCGCCGTGTCCGAGGCGGGAATAAGCTCACAGTTCAAGTGATTCAGGAAATTGCGGCACTGGCCGAGCGCCTGCGGGTGAGAATAGACCATTTTTATAGTGTCCAGGCTGGCCCCCTCAATGGCTATTAAACAGTGGCTGATGCGTAGCTCCGTCTCGCCGCAGACCATAAGGGGCGAGTCCAGCAGGAGGTCATACGCCCTGGTAATGCTCCCCTCCAGCGAGTTTTCCACGGGCACCATGGCGAAAGGTACATCGCCGACCTCAACCACCTCGAAAACCTCATCGATACTTTCGTAAGGGATGCCCTTGGTCGATTTGCCGAAGAAGCAGAAGGCGGCCTCCTCCGTGTAAGCACCCGGCTCGCCCTGGAAAGCGACGGCTACCCCCTGAATCTTCCGGCAGGCATCGATGATATTCCGGTAGATGTTTTCCATATCGCTGGGGCTTATATTTTTATCCCGCGCCAGACTCCGGACATTGCGCAGGACTTTAAGCTCTCTTTCTCTGTCCTCGATGAGCCGGCTCTCCTCTTTCTTACCCTGGCCGATTTCTTCGGCTATTTTTATCCTCTCGCCGATAAGCTCGACCAGCCTGGAGTCCAATTCATCTATCTTTTTTCTTAAATCATCAAGGCTCATTTTATTACCCTCGGAATCAGGCCCGCCCTCATGGCAAAATCGCAGAGCGTTATCGCCATCATGGCTTCAACCACCGGCACCGCCCTGGGGACGATGCAGACATCGTGCCTGCCTTCGATTTTAAGGTCGGTGCTTGCCATTTTCTGGATATCAACCGTTTTCTGTTCCCGGGCGATGGAGGAGGTAGGCTTGACGGCTACCCTGACCACTAAAGGCATACCGTTGCTGATGCCGCCGAGAATCCCGCCGGCATTATTGGTCGCTGTGACTATTCTATCGTCCCGAACGATAAACGGGTCATTGTTCTCCGAACCCTTTTTACGGGCTGCCGCAAAACCGGCGCCGAACTCCACTCCCTTTACCGCCGGTATGGCAAGCAGTGCTTTAGCCATATCCCCGTCAAGGTTATCGAAGACCGGCTCGCCGAGACCGACCGGCACATTGCGAGCGATACCTTCGATAATACCGCCGAGGCTGTCGCCTTCCTGCCTGGTACTGGCGATAATTTCGGTCATTTTCTTCGAGGCGGCGGGGTCGGCACAATACAGCGGGTCGGCCCCGGCCTTCTTTATTTCATCGAATTCCACGGGCCCGGCCACGACGCCGCCGATTTCCACCGTATGGGCGACTATTTCGACGCCAATCAGATCAAGAAGTTTCCTGGCCACGGCTCCCGCCATGACGAAGGTGGCGGTAATCCTGCCGGAAAACCTGCCCCCGCCCCACCAGTCGTTGAAACCGCCGTATTTCATATATGCGGTGTAGTCGGCATGTCCCGGCCGTAGCTTGGACCTGATGCTCTCGTAGTCGGCATCTTTGATATCCTCGTTGGCTATCAGCAGGCAAACGGGCGCGCCGGTAGTGAAGCCGTCGCTGACCCCGGCCAGAATCTCGACTCTATCTTCCTCCCGTCGGGTGGTCGATGCCGCGCCCTCGCCGGCCCGTCGCCGGTCCACTTCTTTCTGGATATCCGCCCCGGTGAGGGGCAAACCGGCGGGGCAGCCGTCAACGATGACGCCCACACATTTACCGTGGCTCTCGCCGAAGCTGGTTACGGTAAATAGTCTGCCGATACTATTCTGCATCTATCTCCAGCTCCCCTCCGGCACTTTTCAGGACTTCCCAGAAATCCGGAAATGTCTTGGCAACACATTCGGCGCCATCGACGATAATGCCGCCGAAAGCAGCACCGAGCACGCCGAAAGCCATGGCTATCCGGTGGTCGCCGTGACTATCAATAAGAACGGGCTCCCGCTCCTGAGCGGCCTCTTCCTCGGCTTTCTCCTCACCGGCTTCGCCCTCTTTGGTTTCTTCTCCGTCCTCGTCATCTTCTTTTGGCTTCGTTGTCTTTAAGCCGACGATGGTAAGGCTGTCCTGGCCTTCGGTTACGGTAACGCCCAACCTTTCCAGTCCTTCTTTGACGGCAGCCACCCGGTTCGACTCTTTGATGCGAGCCCGTTCGATACCGGTAAACAAACTGGTGCCTTCGGCCAGAGCGGCCAGCGCCGCCACGGTCGGCAAAAGGTCAATACAGTCGGAAAGGTCGGCGTGTAGTGCCCGCAGGTTACCCTCACTCACGGTGATGGTATTCCCGGCTAATCTAACCTTGGCGCCCATGCCACGCAGGAAGTCCAGTATCACCCGGTCGCCCTGAAGGCTGGAGGTGTTCAGATTTTCCACCGTTACCCCCTCGGAAACCGCCCCCAGCGCCAGGAAATACGAAGCCGATGACCAGTCGCCCTCGATTTCCAGTCGGGTCGGTTTATACGCTTGGCGGCGTACGACAAATTTATCGAACTCAGTACGGACGTTTATCCCGAACTTCTTCATGCACCAGAGCGTCATCAGAACATAAGGCCTCGATGTCATGGGAGTCGTCAGCCCGATTTTAATTTCCTTCTTGGCAAAGGGGGCAATCAGGAGCAGGGCCGAGATAAACTGCGAGCTGATATTACCCGGCAGTTCCGTCAGGTCGCCTTTCAGGGTACCGCCCTCGATGGTCACCGGGGGCGTCGTTTTGCCTTCCATGGAGCCTTTTATACCCAGCTTTCTCAGCGCCTCGACAAGAGACTTCACCGGTCTTTTGGAGAGAGAGGGACCACCGTAAAGCGTGTGCTTGCCGGGAAGAAGCGAACACACGGCCATCATAAATCTCAGGGTAGTCGCCGATTCACCGCAGAATAGTTCTTCCCTCGGCACCCGGAGACTTCCTCCTGTTACCCGCCACAGGTCTTTTTCTTTATCGATACTCACGCCGATTTTACCCAGGACATCGGCGGCGGCGTTGGTATCATCGCTGACCAGCGGATGTACAATCTCGCTGTTCCCCCGGCTCAGAGCGGCGCATGTCAGCGCCCGGATAGTCATGCTCTTGGAAGCAGGGACGGCCACTTTCCCTTTTACTTCGCTTTTCTTAACGCTAACTTTCATTTTCTTTCAATTTCTCCATAATTCTCTCGACTACCGAGTCGGCGCTAATCCTGGAAGTATTTATCATAATATCGGCCGACCGCTCATAAAAAGGCTCGCGGAATTTAAGAAGCTCTTCGATTTGCCGCGCCCGGTCAGGCACGGCGAGCAACGGCCTCTCATCCGTATCACCCGATGTACGCTTTATAATTACCTGCGGCGATGCCGTCAGGCAAACGATAACACACTCCTTCCTGAGACGGTCAATGTTTATTTTATTAAGAACGATACCGCCACCGCAAGCGATAACGGTATTCTTTTTAATGGCGACTTCCCCGGTAGCCTCAATTTCCAGCTCACGGAAACCAATTTCGCCGTCCTGCCGGAATATCTCGGGGATGGACTTGCCGGCTTTCTTTTCTATTATAGCATCCAGTTCAAGGAACTCCTTGCCCAGTTTTCCGGCCAGCAGTTTGCCCACCACCGTTTTTCCCGTTCCCATAAAACCTATCAGGGCAATGCTAGTCTTCATGGCTCTCCAGCATTTTTACAGCTTCCTTCTTCATCAGGTCGATTGGGGCCGCCTGCCCGGTCCACTTCTCGAAAGCCAGAGCTCCCTGCCAGGCGAGCATATCAATTCCGCTTATTGTCTGAGCACCGGCCGCTTTAGCTTCGTTGAGCAACCTGGTATTAATGGGATTATAGACTACATCGAAAACGATAAGGCTATTTTTAAGCAATTCGGCGGGAACCGGACTCTCATCGCCGGCCGGACTCATGCCCACGCTGGTAGCGTTAACGAGTATGTCCGCTATTTGCAGCGCTTCGGCCAGATACTCGTCACGGAGTTCCAGCACCCGCACTACCTTGCCGAAGTCCTCACTAATAAGCTCGGCAATATTTTCCGCCCAGTCGAGCTCCTCCTGCCGATTGAGGATAGTCAGACCAGCGCCTCTATCCGCAAGGACATAGGTAACAGCCCTCGCGGCACCACCGGCGCCCAGAACGACGACATTCTTACCCGCCGGCTCAACCTCACGCTCCAGCATGGCCTTTAAAAAACCATCAGCATCGGTATTGTAACCCCTCAGTTCGCCGTCGTTATTCACCACGGTATTGACCGCGCCAACCTTCTCGGCCAGGGGGTCGAGTCCGTCCAGCATGGGAATAATCGACACCTTGTGGGGGATGGTGACATTGAAACCACATACGTTCAGGGCCCGCAGGCCGTCGACAGCCGCCGCCAGCTGCTCCGGGCTTACCCGGAACGGAACATAGACATAGTCCAGCCCCAGCTTTTTATAGGCGGCATTATGCATCACCGGCGACATGGTATGCTCGACGGGGTCGCCGATGAGCGCGCAAATTTTAGTCTTGCCGGATATCTCTTTATCAGGCATCTTCGAGCATCCCGTAAATCTTTCTTAAATTTTCTACCGTTATCTGCCCTTCAGCCGATTCGCTGCCTTCTTCAATCGAGGCGTAGGTGAAATAACCACCCACCAGCGGACAGAGAACCCGGGAGATTTGCCCCGGGTCACCCATGGCGAAGGCCACCACCATGTTCTCGGGAAAGTCGGTTATAAGCTGTAAAACAGCTATATTATCCGTGAAGGTATGAGCGGTAGTAACCACCTTGCAGATATCGGCGCCGGCGGCCAGCTGATTTTCAATAATCTCCCGCATCTTCACCAGAGGCGGCGTTTCCTTCAGGTTATGATAT
Organism: Dehalococcoidales bacterium; assembly: GCA_030628245.1. GTDB lineage: Bacteria > Chloroflexota > Dehalococcoidia > Dehalococcoidales > RBG-16-60-22 > JAFGPF01. Next base: position 2,990 of record DAOVRI010000059.1, on the reverse strand, counting down.
GAAAGCAGACAATCGGCCCTGCCCATTATTTCCATAACAAATTTCTCGACTCCCGGTGTGCCGAGCTCTACATCGATTATTGATGCGCCGAGTTCGATAGCGCTGAGGAGTGTTTCTATTCTCTCCGACTCGCCACCCTGCCAGCCGCCGCCCTCCTCAGCCCTGCGGTTGCAGGCCAGCCACGGTTTAATCAGATTTTTAGCTACCTCCTGCCAGCCATTGCCGATAAGGTCGATGCGTAACTCGAACAGGTCAACCAGCGACTCGACTTTTTTTACAGCTTCGAGGTCGTTATTTACGATAGAGGCGCATATTTTGGGTCTATCCCCAGCCAACCAACACCTCCTCCACCAGAACCGGGTCAACTTCGTCACTGATAAAGGCACTACCGATTGATTTAAGCAGGACGAACCTTATCCTGTCCTGCACTACTTTCTTGTCATGCTGCATGGCCTGCCATACCGCCTCTTTGTCGAGGTCCGGCATTTCCGTGGGGAGTCCGGCTTTCTCGATAATTCTCTCCAGCTTGACGACTTCACTCTCGTCAAGTATTCCCATCCGACTGGAAATTTTGGCCGCCGCCATCATTCCGATGGCCACGGCCTGGCCGTGTTTGAGCTGAAAATCGGATACTGCCTCTATGGCGTGGCCGATGGTATGCCCGTAGTTAAGGATACCCCTCAGGCCCTCTTCTTTTTCGTCTTTCTCGACTATTTCGGCTTTTATCCTGGCCGTCTCCAGGACGATAGTTTCCAGCACCGCCGGGTGATATTCGAGGGCCTTCTTCATGTTAATATCAAGGAAATTAAAGAGGTTCCTGTTCCTGATAGCGGCGCTCTTGATGACCTCGGCCAGACCGCTGGTCAGTTCGACTTCCGGGAGGGTTTTCAAAGTATCGATATCGGCCACGACCATTCTCGGCTGATAAAATACGCCGATGATGTTCTTCAACTGGCCGTAGTTAACGGCCGTCTTACCGCCGATGCTGCTGTCAACCTGCGCCAGCAGGGTGGTCGGCACCTGTATCAGCGGCACTCCGCGCATATAAGTCGCCGCCACGAAACCGGCCAGGTCGCCAATCACCCCACCCCCCAGAGCTAAAACAGGAGTCGTCCTTTCCGCATAAGCCTCGGTCAGGTCACCATAGAGCCTGCCGACGGTTTCCAGAGATTTCTGCTCTTCTCCTGACGGCACCTCCAGAATGGTCACATCGAAGCCGGCATTGGCCAGGCCCCGCTCGAGAACTTCAGCGTAAAGACCTTCCACGGTAGTATCGGTAATAATGACCGCTTTACTGGAAAAACCCCTCTCTTTCAGCCAGAGTCCTACCCGGGCCAGCAAACCGGTCCCGACACGTACGCCATAGCCATAGCTGCCGAGTTCTATTTTTACTTTTTTCATTTATGCCATTTTACCTCTACTTACCGTAGCATGCAATAACGGCGGAGCGTGAATTGTAGATATATTTATCGTTACTTTTTCCATTTCTATAGAATCCAGACTAATTTATTCACGGATTCCTTTTTAAAAATGTTGACATATAGTACCTATTTGTGTTAAATTTAATATCTAGTGCTCAGAATTCAGTAATAGTGGATAGCCCGAGCAATAATACCTCGGTATATCGCTAGAATTCTAGAATGGATGGGCTACGGCTCATCCATTGCAATTGTAGGGGGAGAGGAAGGAGACCATGCCAACAATAAATCAACTGGTTCGCAAGGGGCGCCGTAAGGTCACCAAGAAGGATAAGACGCCGGCACTGGGTTATACCTACAATGCCCTGAAAAACAGGGTACAGATGGGTAAGAGTTGCCCGCAGAAACGCGGTGTCTGCGTGCAGGTAAAGACGACGACTCCCAAGAAGCCCAATTCCGCCCTGCGCAAGATAGCCAGGGTAAGGCTAACCAATCATATGGAAGTCACCGCCTATATACCCGGTGAAGGTCACGAATTGCAGGAGCACTCGGTAGTCCTGATTCGCGGCGGCCGCGTTAAAGACCTGCCCGGTGTCCGCTATCATATTGTCCGGGGGGCGCTGGATACTACCGGCGTCGCCGACCGCAAGCAGGGCCGCAGCAAGTACGGGTCCAAGAGAGCTAAAGAAAGGACCGAAATTACTTAGTCCGAGGGGATACCATGCCGAGAAGAGCCAGAGCGGGAAAAAGAGAAGTCAATCCTGATGCCAAATACCGCAGCACCACCGTGTCACGGTTGATTGTTAAAGTCATGCAGTGCGGGAAGAAAAGAACGGCCGAAAATATCGTTTACGGCGCTCTTGAGAAACTCGGACAGCAGGTCTCCAAAGACCCGGTGGCGGCACTGGAGCAGGCGGTGAGAAACGCCACGCCGCTCCTTCAGGTCAAGCCCAGGCGTGTTGGCGGCGCTACCTATCAGGTACCGGTGGAAGTCCAGCCCGAACGCGGACTCTTCCTGGCCCTCACCTGGCTGATAAACTCCGCCCGGGCCCGAAAAGGCAAGACGATGATAGATAAACTGGCCGAGGAACTCTCTGAAGCCTTCCAGGGGCAGGGAGCCACGATTAAGAAACGTGAAGATACGCATAGAATGGCCGAGGCCAACCGGGCCTTTGCCCACTATAGATGGTAAGGGGATTATTGATTAATAGCAGTGTTAAAGAAAAAAATCCAGTAACGGCGGGAGAGAAGAAAGTGCCCAGGGATTTCCCACTAGAGGACATCCGCAATATAGGCATTATCGCCCACATCGATGCCGGTAAGACCACCGTCACCGAGAGGATACTCTATTATACCGGGCGGACCTATAAAATAGGCGAGGTGCACGAAGGCACCGCCGTCATGGACTGGATGGAGCAGGAAAGGGAACGCGGCATCACCATCACGGCGGCGGCAACTACCTGCTACTGGCATGAGCAACGCATCAATATCATCGACACGCCGGGGCACGTGGACTTTACCGCCGAGGTAGAACGCAGCCTCAGGGTGCTCGATGGAGGGGTGGTGGTTTTT
>DAOVRI010000186.1 GCA_030628245.1 Dehalococcoidales bacterium | reverse complement strand
GCTACCAGCTCGCCCTGCTTGATGTGGAGGTTTATCCCCCTGAGGACGGTTAGCTCTCTTTTTCCCATCGGGTACGTTTTGGTAATGTTTTCCAGTTTTATCATAAGTGTCATTCCTTGCCTAGCGTGGCGGCCCGCCGAAGAACATCATACGACCCCCTCCCGACGTTGTGGACAAACCCATATTCAGCGGTACGATAATCTGCTCGCCTTCGGTAAGGCCGTCGATTATTTCGGTGTATTGCCAGTCGCTGATGCCGGCCTGCACGGCGCGCTTTTCGGTCTCCTCCTCGTTAATAACAACCTCCACGTAGCTCTGAAATCCTTCCTGGATAACGGCGGCGTTCGGTACCAGTAATACATCTGTCCTTTCGGCCACGATTATGCTGACTGTTACGGTCAGGCCTTCCCTGAGCTGGAAGTCTGTCATTACCATTGCCGGCAGCTGCGATTCTGCCTTATCGCCGAATCCCCCGGGGAATTCCATCCCCTCGGGCATCTCAAAACCTTCCGGCGGGGGACCAAATCCCTCCGGCGGTTTAAAATCCTCTGGAGGCATAAATCCTGCCGGTGGTTCCATCGATTCCAGCGACTCTAGTTCAACCCTGACGGCATAATTCACCACGCCCGATTGTATGGTGGCGGTGGGCGCGATGTGGGTTACCCTGGCCGGGAGGATTATTCCCGGCAGGGCGTCCGCCTGTACCGTGGCGTCACCCCCGAGTTTCACCTGAAGTATATCCATCTCGCTGACGAGGATATCTGCCTCAAATTTATTGGGGTCGGCCAGCTGGACGGCTACCGTGCCTGTAAGTACTTCATCACCGCCGGCCACGTTGACCAGGGTGATGAAACCGTCAAACGGTGCCACTATTTCCGGGCTTTTGCTCTGCGCATCCGCCACGTCTTCGCGGGCATCTTCCAGAGCTTTCTCGGCATCCTGCAGGTTACCCTGAGTCAGCGTAAGACTCAGCTCCTTCAGAGACACGTCCTGGGTGACATCGGCAAGGTCTTCTTGAGCGGCAGCCAGCGATAACTCGGCCGACTCTACCTGTTTTTTCTTGATGGCGATTTCCCGGCTGTCGTACCCGGACAAAACATTATCGTAAGCGGTCTGCGCTACAGTCAGTCTTTCCTCCGCCTGTTCCATGGTCAGTAGGTAGTCATCCGGGTCCATGGTGCCGGATTGTAAAAGCCCGGTCGTGACATATGTATACCAGGTCTGGGCCTTCCTCAACTCGGCCAGGGCCCCCTGATAATCGACGGCGGGAATGCCCGCCGCCAGATTACTTTCTGCCTGATCCAGGCTTATCTGGGCGTTGAGTACCGCCAGTTCCTTGGTAGCCATATTGTCCTGCGCGTTTTTCAGGTTTTGCTCGGCGGTTTTCAGGCTAATCTGTGCCTGGACCAGGGCTCGTTCCTTGGTGGTCACCCAGTCTTCCAGGGCGCTCAGTTGTTCCTGCCATTCATCATTATCCACCGTGACCAGCACCTGGCCTTCTGTCACGGTGTCTCCCTCTTCTACAAGTACCTCCCCAATTGTGCCTTTTGTTCCTGTTGTCCCCGATTGACCATAAAAGAGGTCGATAGCCAGGTCTTCGGTGCGTGACAGGGCCAGATTGCCGGCTGCCGTGATATCCAGCGTCAGGTCGCCCCTTATCACGGAGGCTATCTGGTTCTCGGGCGTTTCTTCGTCCGATGGCGCGCTGCAGCCGAACAATCCGGCCAGAATAGCGCCCAGAGTAAGGACTGCCAGTAGTATTTTGAAGACTTTCATTTTATTCTCCTGTATCTTTCGTCATCGTTAGGACGGTCTTTTAATATTTTTTTCCAGTAAACACTATGCCAGATAAATGTTAAAGGAATATTTAATTATCGTTATGTTTGAATCGGGAGGGTGAAGGTAAAGGTGCTCCCTTGCCCCGGCTGGCTCTCGACATCAATCGTGCCGCCGTGAGCCTCCACCAGTCGTCTGGCGATGGTAAGACCCAGGCCGCTGCCTCCGGTAGCCCTGGCGCGGGACTTATCCACGCGGTAAAAGCGCTCGAATACCATCGGCAGGTCGTCGGCCGGAATGCCCTCACCGGTATCGGCCACGCTGATATATACCTTATCGTCCCTGTGCCGGGCGGTTACCGTTATCCGGCCTCCCTGACCGGTGTGAGCCACCGCGTTCTCCAGAAGGTTGTGCAGGACCTGCCTGATGCGGTGCGAATCGATATTTACCTCCGGGAGTCCGTCCGGCAGGTCGGCCGATATCGTCAAGCCTTTGGCGGCTGCCTTGGCCTGTAATGCGGTTACGGTTTCCTTGATTAGCCGGGATACATCTTCCGGCTGGATAATCAGTTTTAATTCGCCCGCGTCGGCCAGACTCAGTTCCTGAAGGTCGTCGATAAGGCGTGATAGTGTCGAAGCCTCCTCGTTGAGTGAGTGGATAGTGGCTTCATCCGGCTTGATAACGGCATCTTTGATGGCTTCCAGGTAGCCCCTGAGGTTGGACAGGGGGGTCCTCAGTTCATGGGCGACATCGGCCACCATGTCTCGCCGCAAACGCTCGGTATGTTCCAGGTTATCGGCCATGGAGTTGAATGACCGGGCAAGCTCGCCCACCTCTCCTTTGCCTTTGGAGTCGACTCTGCGGGAGAAGTTGCCTTTCCCGAATTCTCTGGCGGCGCTACTGAGGGCTTTGACCGGCGCCAGGATACGGCGGGACAGGATGAAGGTGAGCAACAGGGCGATGCCAACCGCCAGCAGGCCTGCCCAGAGGAAGAAATGCCCTATCGTCCTGTAGGTAATTTGTAATGCGGCACGGTTGATATCCGGTGACTCTCCGTGACTTATGCGTAGTACGCCGATAGTGCCCGTTCCCATCATCGGCGACATGGGCTGGCCGGGCTCGGCTTCTGTGTACGGGCTGCCCAGGAGTGTTTCATCGGAGTCCGCAACCACGGTGCCTTCGTTATCGGTCAGTATAATCCGCCGTCCGTAGAGTTTGCCCCACTGGACGACGAAGGGTTGTACGCCCTCCCAGCTTCTTAATACCTGGTGATAGCGGGATAGTTCCAGTTCCATCCTTTTATCCTGCATCAGTTCCACGCGTTCTCCGAACCGGCTTATTTCGCCGCGGGTGGTATGGTAGGTAAAGAAGAAAACGGAGCCGATGATAACGATTATGACGAGGGCGAAAGCGGCCAGGAGGCGAAAGTTCAAGCTATGTATCACCTTTTGCCTCCATGAGCTTGTAGCCGGCTCCGTACACCGTTTTTATGTACCGGGGATGGCGGGGGTCTGGCTCCAGTTTTCGGCGTAGTTTGAGGATATGGACATCAATGGTGCGGTCGAAGCCGTCAAAATCATAACCGAGCGCCTTTTCAATAATCTGGGCCCGACTGAAAACACGGCCCGGCTCTTTAACGAGGGCTCCCAGCACTTTGAATTCAATTGGCGTGAGGTTCAGCGGCTTGTCTTCCAGGAATGCCTCATGTTTCAGGAAATTGACGGTAAGCTCACCGTGCTCGATTTTTTCCGGCCCGCGTTCTCCGGGCAGGCGGCGCAGCACCGCCCGCACCCTGGCCGCCAGCTCCCGGGGACTGAAAGGCTTGGTCACGTAGTCGT
>DAOVRI010000061.1 GCA_030628245.1 Dehalococcoidales bacterium | reverse complement strand
GGACATGACATACCCTCGGTAACGCTGGTAGGGGTGGTCAGCGCCGATACCAGCCTGAACCTGCCCGATTTCCGCTCCGGCGAAAGGACGTTTCAGCTGCTGAGTCAGGTCGCCGGCAGGGCAGGGCGGGGGCCATCGGGTGGCAGGGTTATCGTCCAGACCTTCTCCCCGGAGAACTACGCCATACGGGCGGCGGCCCGGCATGACTACGCCTCTTTTTACGAGCAGGAGATTGCCTACCGTCGGGAGTTTCATAATCCTCCCTTTACACATCTGGCCCGACTTACCTGTATACATACCAATGACGCTATCTGTCAGCGCGAGGCGGAGAGGATGAAGAAACTGCTTACCGAGGAAAGTAATGCCCGTGGCATTAGCGGTATCGGTATTATCGGTCCCGCCCCGGCCTTTATCCACCGCCTGAGGGGCCGGTTCCGCTGGCAGCTCATACTGCGTGGCTCCGAGCTATCCGCTTTCCTGTCGCCGCTTGCCTTTCCCCGGGGCTGGACGGTAGATGTTGACCCGATGGCGCTTGTCCAGTAAACTTAGAGTGGCTGTTTTCCGAAAATTATTATACTAAGGAGACTGCATGGCGGTTCTGACAATCAGGACGTTGCCCGACCCTGTACTGAGACAGAAAACGAAAAAAGTCGGGAGAATCGACGGTTCTATTAAGAAGCTGGTAGCCGATATGCGTGAGACGCTGCATGCCGACCCCGGGCGGGTGGGGTTGTCCGCAAATCAGGTGGGTGTGTCCCTGCGCGTGACGGTTATCGGCATACCTGAACAAGAAGACATCATCCTGATAAACCCGGAGATAGTACGCCGGAAGGGCCAGCGTCTGGTAAGCGAGGGTTGCCTCAGTATCCCCGGTTATATCGGAGAGTTATACCGGGCGGAGACGGTTACGGCCAAAGGTCTCGGCCTGGACGGGAGGGAAATCAGGATAAAAGCGGAAGGGCTGCTGGCCCAGGCGCTGGAGCATGAGACCGACCATCTGGACGGTAAAGTTTACATCGACCGTATGGAAAGCCTGGACGCGCTGCGTAAAATAGAGCCGGAGGATACTGACGCCGAAATTTAGAAGTCCAGCGCGGTGAATCGCTGGATGATGTGATTGTAGCGGTTGGTGACAGATGTCTCCGCCATATTTCCCGATGATTGGCCGGGATTGAAGTAGAAAAGCTCGTCGAGTCGGCAATCGGGGAAGGCCTTTTTAGCACCGATGATGAATTTTTCGTTAATGCCGCGTTTCCCTTCACGTACCCGGTAGACCTGACTCACCGATAGTCCCATCGCCTTGGCTAAATCGGACAGGTTCTGGTATTTCCCGTCGGACATTTCAAAGACTCTGGTCTTGATTATCATAATACCTTTGTCCTGCTACAAAAGTGCCAATTGGCCATATTATAGTAAAAATATATCCAAATGTCAAGTATGTTAGCAAGGAAACATCAAGTATTTGACAGTAAAAGGCTGAAGGCATAAAATAGCTCAATTGTATATAATTGTAAATATCATTTGTGATAGAATATTTAATTAGTCTAGTGAAAAGCTATGCCTGAGAGTTGGCGACCTAAACCTGGTGATAGGATTTTCCACCCCCGGAGAATTAAAAGATTTCGCCTGAGAAGAGTACTGGGGATTCCCGCTGTATTCAGCGCCGGCTACGGGAACGTTGGCTCCTCTATTTATTATGCCCTGGGTATCGTCGCCCTGGTGGCCATGGGGGCCACCCCGGTGGCGCTGGGTCTCGCCGGCGTGCTTTTCATTTTCACAGCGCTTACTTATGCCGAGGGTACGGCGGCTCTACCGGAAGCGGGCGGCTCAGCCAGCTTTACCCGTCATGCCTTCGGAAACACGGCCGGTTTTATCGCCGGCTGGGCCCTTATGCTGAGCTATATCGTCACCATCTCTATCTCAGCTTTTACCATACCGCCTTATCTGGGGTTTTTCTGGGAGCCCTTCAAGACATCACCGATAATCGGCACCTTCGCTTCCATGGGAATCATCTTATTTCTCATGGTTATCAATGTCATCGGTATCCGGGAGACGTCGTTCATCAATGTCGGGGCCACCCTGATTGATATCCTTACCCAGGTATCGCTGGTGGTCATCGGTTTCGTGCTGCTGTTCAATCCCACGGTATTGTTTCACCGCATCATTGATAACTGGCCTTCGACCAGTAACCTGGTTCTCGGTATAGCCCTGGCTACTATTGCCTATACCGGCATCGAAACAATGTCGCAGATGGCGGAAGAAACCAAGAAACCGGAGAAAAGTGTGCCCCGGGCGATGATTATGATGATTGTCGCCGTTCTGGTTATCTTCGCCGGTATTTCCCTGGTATCCCTTTCGGCCATGCCGGTTGAAGAGTTGGCCTCGGAATGGGCCAGAGACCCGGTAGCCGGTATCGCTTTCTATCTCCCCGTCGAGATAATACGGACTATCCTGAAGCCTCTCATTGCGGTCCTGGCCGGTACGATATTGCTAATAGCCACCAATGCCGGGCTTATCGGTGTCTCAAGGCTGGCTTTCTCACTGGGGAGTCACGGCCTGGTACCGCCGGCGCTCAGCCGCGTGCACAGTCGGTTCAAGACGCCGTATATTTCCATAATTGTCTTCAGTCTCATTGCTATTGCCATACTGCTCCCGGGATTTTTCGCGACCGATGTTTTCGCCAATATGGGCGCTCTCTATGCCGTCGGTTCGCTGCTCGCCTTTATGTTCGCTCATGCTTCCATCATCGGACTAAGGATTAAAAAGCCGGAAATGCCGCGTCCCTTCAAGCTCGGCTGGAATATAAGGATTAAGGGACGTGAAATACCAATAAGCTCTGTGATAGGTCTGGCCTCAACGATGACGATATGGGTCATTATTTTAATCACCCAGACGTATAGTCGATGGGTTGGTCTCGGCTGGATGGCCGCCGGCCTTATTATCTATTATTTTGTACGGCGGAGGCGGCGCAAACCATCGGAGGAATGGCAAATAAAAGCGGGAGAAGTAGAAAAAACTACCAAAAAGGTATTGTAGATTTTTGATAATAGGATTATAATAGCCACTATCGAATAAAAAATTGGATGTAGAAGGCGATGGAATTTAAAAAGGTTCTCGTCCCTGTGGTCGGCAGTGAGGCGGATGGAGAAGCCATGAAGCTGGCCTGCCGGCTGGCCAAGAAAGATAAGGGTAAAGTCTGGGCGGTCTCCGTAGTGGCTATCAAGCGCGTCCTGCCGCTGGATGCTGAAATCGATTCCGAGATTCGGAGTGCCGAGGACGTGCTCGACAGCGTCGAGAGCGTCGCCGAAGAAGAGGACTACGAGGTTGAGACCGATGTCCTTCAAGCCCGGGAGGTCGGCCCGGCGATAGTGGATGAAGCTGTGGAAAGGGGCGTCGACATCATTTTGATGGGTATTACCTATAAGAGGCGCTTCGGGCAGTTCAACCTGGGGAATGTCGTGCCTTACGTGTTGAAAAATTCTCCATGTCCAGTCATACTCTATCAGCAGTAAATTAATAATAGCACGGAGTCGGATTTTCTTATGAAAATAATAATTATGGGATGCGGGCGGGTCGGTGCCAGGTTCGCCTCGTTGATGGATGAAGATGGCCACGAGGTTACCGTCCTGGATAATGATACGTATAGTTTCCGCAGGTTGCCTGCTTCGTTCGGTGGCACGGCCCTCTTCGGTAATGGTATCGATGAGGAAGCCCAGAAAAGAGCCGGTATCGAAGAGGCGGATGTCTTTGTGGCGCTGACGCAGGGCGATAACCGTAATGTCATGTCGTGCCAGATTGCCAAGCACGTTTTCAACGTACCCAGGGTAATGTGCCGTATCTACGACCCGTTGCGCGAGGAAATGTACAGCGCTCTCGGCCTGGAAACGATTAGCCCCACGAAAGTATTTGCCCAGTTATTGAAGGATAAGATAGATAAGAAAGAGGAGAAGGCCGAGGATTGAGGTGAAAGTATGTATATTATAGTCGTTGGCGGCGGCCGTCTGGGTTATTACCTGCTCAAGGCGCTGCTTAATGAAGGGCATGAGGTGCTCGTGCTGGAAAAGGATGTTCGCGTCTGTAAGACCATCACCGATGAGTTGGGCAGTGTCTGCTTTCGCGGTGATGGCTGCGAGGCGTCCACCTTGGCTGAAGTGGGTACCGGCCGGGCGGATATGCTGGTGGCGGTGACCGGCGACGACGAGGATAACCTGGTTGCCTGTCAGGTAGCCAAGCACAAGCATAACGTGCCCCGCACTATCGCCCGTCTTCGCAATCCGCAGAATGCCGCTCTCTTTAAAAAACTGGGAGTGGATGTTACCATCAGCACGACCGATATCATCATTGAGACGATAGAGCGGGAAGTGCCGACACACCCGTTAACGCAGTTGATGTCCCTCGATGAAAAGGGGCTTGTGATTGTGGATGTTAAAATTTCAACTGAATCTACCACCGTGGGTAAGATGGTCAAGGAGCTTTCCCTGCCCAAGGAAAGCAAGCTGGCGCTTATTATTCCCCATGAAGGCAGCACGCATGTGCCCGCTGCCAATACCGTCCTTAGGGCGGGCGACCAGATAATTGCCGTGACCAGCCCCGAGACCAAAGAGGCATTACGGGCTGCCCTGAGGGGCATTTAAGCCTGCTTAAGTCCAAGTAGTTCCCTGCTAAAGCTGGAAAGCTTTAATTTTCTTTCCTATCGTTTAATATACCTTGGTTTCCCTTTTTTCTTCACCACCCAACCTCCCGCGGTTTTCTTTCCCACCCGGTCCGCCCAGCGTCACCTGTCGCTTATCCCGAATGTTTGGCCACGCTACACCCCAAGCGGGGCGTCTAAGAGGGGCGCCAGCCCCTCTTTCTAAAAAATTCCCCCTTCCCCTGCTAGGGGAAGGGGGATAAAGGGGGATGGGGTCATTGCAGAAAAAGTATATTGGACAGGTTAGTAAACAACCTGTCTGTTATTATTTGACGTAAGTCCGCCGTTTATTATATTGTCAGGGCGAGTTTGCTGGATGGCGAATATACAATAACTCTCAACAGTGCATGCAGGGAGACCTTCAATGAAGGCGGGCAGGTTTATCAATGGCTGGACTGTGACGGCTATCCTTCTGGCGGCGATTATTATTGCCGGCGGCATCGTTATATGGTCGAAACAAAGCAGGGGTCAGGCTATCGAAATTTCCATAGCACCTGAACGTGAAATTCAGGGCAGAATATATGTCGGCGGGGAGGTCAATAACCCGGGCTTTTATCCTCTGAAAGTCGGGGATGACATTGAAGATGTTTTACAGGCGGCGGGAGGTATTACCGATGGCGCCGACCTGAGTCATGTTGAGCTGATTGTTTCCGGCCCGGAGGAGGGAGAAACCCCGCAAAAGGTCAATATCAATAAAGCGGGAACGTGGTTGCTGGCGGCATTGCCCGGAATCGGGGAGGTCAGGGCGCAGGCAATTGTAGACTACCGACAGCAGAACGGCCCGTTTCGTGACATTAGTGAGCTGCTTAAAGTAGATGGATTGGGAAAGGTTACCTTCGAACATATCAAACACCTTATCACCGTCGCCAAATGAGGTTAAGGATAATGACTCGTGGTACTTATCTATCTTAGCTGTGTCTGGGTAGCCGGAATCTTTCTGGGCTCCAAACTGAATCTGCCACTGTTACTCGGCCTTGCCGGGCTTGTCCCTCTGCCTCTGCTCTTCTTTTTCCGCCAACACCGGAAGCCAATTATCCTGACCAGCCTCGGTATCATTATCCTGGTATTATCGACCGCTTATTCTTATTCCAGCCTGTACGGGATTGGCGATAGTAAAGCACATTTCTATAACGACCGCGGCGTCGTCGAGATTAGAGGCACGGTAGCGGGCGACCCCGATGTCAGGGATAGCAACACCCGGCTCAACCTATCGACTGCCGCTATCAAGCTGGACTCGGAATGGCGCGATATCGAGGGAACGGTACTGATATTTGTTCCCCGCTACCCGGCCTATGAATACGGGGACGTCCTCAGGATAACGGGAGAACTGAAGACGCCGCCCCAACTGGACGACTTTGATTATCGCGGGTACTTAGCGCACCAGGGTATCCATGCCACCATGCTCTACCCACGGATAGAAGTGCTGGATACGGGGCAGGGTTTCCCGCCGCTGGCCTGGGTATATTCTCTGAGGGGCCGCCTGGCGCAAAATCTGGTGGAAGTGCTGCCCGAACCGCAGGCTTCGCTGGCCCAGGGTGTTGTCCTGGGAATCAGGGGCAATATTCCCCAGGAGCTAAGGGATGACTTCTCCCGCAGCGGCACCGCCCACATCCTGGCGATATCCGGCCTGCATCTCGGCATCATGGCCGGTATCCTGCTCGGTGTCGGTCTCTGGCTCTTCGGACGGCGGCATTACCTCTATGTCTGGCTGGCGCTCGGCGCCGTCTGGCTCTACACCATAATTACGGGTATGAACCCGCCGGTGGTGCGGGGCGCCATCATGGCCAGCCTGTTCCTGTTTGCCGAGGCACTGGGGAGGCAGCGCAGCGCCATGGTAGCGCTGACCTTAGCCGCGGCGGTTATGGTAGGCGTCCATCCCTATATCCTGGGTGGCGCTTCTTTCCAGATGAGCTTTCTGGCTATGGCCGGTCTGGTCTTTATTTTCCCGGTTTTGCGGGACCTGGGCAGGCGGGTGGTCACCCGGGTGCTGGGTGAGGAAGGGGCTTTCGTTTCCCTGTCTAACGTTGTCGTCGATACTGTGAGTGCGACTCTGGGAGCTATCATCGCGGTCTGGCCGGTGGTCGCCTATTACTTCGGAATAATTTCCCTGGTGGGGCCTCTAGCCACCTTCCTGGCTTTACCGGCTCTGCCCGGTATTATCGTCACCGGGGCTCTGGCGGGGGTAGTGGGACTGGCCTCACTGGCGGTAGCCCAGGCTATCGGCTGGCTGGCCTGGCTCTTTCTATCGTACCTGCTCCTGGTGGTCAGTGGCCTGGGGTCGTCCCCCGTTTCATCCGTTGAGGTCGAATCGATTAACCCGGTACTGGTGTGGGGCTATTATCTGGTACTCGCGGCGGCTATCTGGCTTAACAGCTATCGCAAGAGGTTGCGTAACCTGATGTCGGGAACGGCCGGCCGCATGAAGGAAGGATTAAGTATATCCTTCGGGCTTTCCGGGGTCGGTAAGTGGCTTATCGTGCCATTGCTGGTACTGGCGGTACTGGTGTCTTTCACAGCGGTCACCATGCCCGGTGACGACCTCCGTGTCAGCTTTCTCGACGTCGGCGAGGGGGACGCCGTTCTCATTCAGAGGGGGAGCCGGCAGATACTGGTCGATGGCGGGCCCAGTCCCCGGGAGATAACCCTGGGACTCGGCAGCCGGATGCCTTTCTGGGACAGGACTATCGATTTGGTGGTATTGACCCATCCCCACCAGGACCACCTCGCCGGTCTGGTGGAAGTGCTCCGGCGTTACCGGGTGGGGCATGTGCTCTATCCGGTTCTGGACTGTGATTCGCCTTCATACGACGAGTGGTCGAGGCTTATCGGGGAAAAGGAGATAGAGAGCACGGTTGCCCGTGCCGGACAGCAGATTGACCTGGGTGACGGCATTATTATTAGGGTGCTGAATCCGTCGGTGAATCTTATGGTCGGCAGCCAGTCGGATGTGGACAACAACAGCGTGGTGTTGCGCCTGAAAGCAGGCGATGTCAGCTTTCTGCTGACCGCGGATATTATGAGTGAGGCCGAGCGGGAGCTTGTTAGGGAGCGGGCCGACCTTATGGCTACCGTCCTCAAGGTACCCCACCACGGCTCAGCTACCTCCACCACACCTGAGTTCCTGGCAGTGGTCAGCCCACAGGTGGCCGTTATATCCTGCGGCGCCGATAACCGGTTCGGCCACCCGGACGCCGAGGTTTTAAGCAGGCTTGAGGAAGCAATTAGCCTCAAAAATATCTACTGCACCGCTGAACATGGCTCAATAGACTTTATTACAGATGGTGAGAGGCTCTGGGTGGAGGTGGGGAGGTGAGTTAAAAGAGTGTAAAATACCTCTTTCCGTTAGGAAGGTTCAGGAGTTTTTTCCCATATTAGGTAATGTAATTTCGGCAACTTCCTCACCACTAACAAAATAAATATTGTTGATATGTGAATAGCTTATAGGGTCGATTTTTGTAAAGGCTTCTGCTACTTCAGGAGGGTCTTTTGGTCTATATCCTTCTTCTATAAGTACCAAAATAGTCTTTTTTGTGTTTGATTTTCTAAGTTGCTCATTTGCATAGCTAATTAATTGCTTAAATTCCTCTAACTCAGTTGCATCAAAATCTATAGATTCCGCTCCTATCATTCCGGGGCTTTTAATAATTATACTTCCTTGGTCACTCAGTTTATGAAGGATTGATGAAGTAGAGTCAGGAAGCTTAAATGATAATTGTTCTTGAATTTGAGGTATTAAGTCTTTTTCATCCCCTGGATTAAGTACCTGTGAAACTTCGCAAATTGTCCTATATAGGGTGTCTTGTAATTCTTGTCTATTTTCCTTGCCGCCAAAGAGTAAGGAAGAATCTCGTGGAATGTCAAATGATATTAAAAATGTACCCGTTAATATTCCATTCTCACTTAAGCTTTTTTGAACTTTTTCGAGGAGTTGCCATAGTATATTTGATTTTTCCTCTAATTTTGGGTTTGTTATTCTTTTCACTTCTATCGCAATTTCATCTTCCGTTTCAGTATCATAACACACCCAATCCCAATTCATTTGCCCTTTTAAATGTGGATAAACGTTTTCGGATTTATCTTTGATTAGTAGATGAGTTTTATATTTAGTGTTATGGTTATCTAGGACACGTTGTACACGTTTCTTTTCCCAGTTATTCTTTGAGTCTTGTTTTGTTTCAGTCATTATTGTTAATTATAGTATAAATATAACAAGTTACCTACCTTTGATTTATCTTCTCCCCTTCCTCACCAGTATACAAATATTCCTGGAGAATGTCTTCAGCGGGAAGTGGTATCTGCTTTCCGTTGATGAACTGACCACCTCGAAGCCGGCTTTCCGCGTCAGTCCCTCGAGTTCGCGGTGGGAGAACAGGTAGTAATAGCGGTAGAGGGTCTTGTCCTTGCTGCGCCAGGGAACCAGCACGTTTTTGGTCTTGAGCCAGAACCT
>DAOVRI010000176.1 GCA_030628245.1 Dehalococcoidales bacterium | reverse complement strand
TCCGCCACTTCGCTGAGGCTTCGTATCTTCGGGCAGTCGATATCATCCCCGTAATAATTATTGCGGTCGATGAGTATTCCCTTCATGCCGGCCCCGCTGGCGCCGACGATGTCGACCTGATACTGGTCGCCGATGTATATCGCCTCAGCAGGCTGTACCCCCGCCCGCCGCAGCGCCTCCCGGAAAATCTTGGGTCGCGGCTTACCGGCGCCAGTGTCCTGGGAGGTTACGATTATTCCCAGCCAGGAGGGCAATTCCAGCTTCGACAGGGTTTCGGTCATATCCTGCTCAATATTGGAGATTAAGCCCAGGATAAGTCCTCTGCCTTTCAGGTCGTTAAGAAGGGGCGTCACATCGTCGAAGAGGACCAGGTCCATACTCGATTGCATCATCGCGCCCAGCAGGCTCGGGATAATTTTCTGGTCGTATTCAATGCCGGCTTCACGGAGCAGTATTCCCTGGTACTGGGCGTACAGGGCCATTTTTTCTTCCGTGGAACGGTCGCTCAGCGGACGCCGGGCAATCTCGTTATAGATGAATTCGTCAGCGACGACTATGGGGCGGCGCAGGACCTCCGGGCTGACATCTACGCCCAGTTCCTGCAGTGCTTTTGCCTCCAACTCTTCCTGGGGAGGTTCATAGTGTACCAGGGTATTGTAGAGGTCAAAAAAGACGGCTTTAATCACGGCAACGGCTCCCTTCCCTAAGATACCGGTATCATTGTAGTTAAAGTCGGGGTATATGTAAAGCAATCGGGAGGGATAAGAAAAATTATTCATCTGAATGATGATTTGCTATTGTAGCAGAGTCTCAAAACTGCTATGATAGATGGGTTAATCCCCGGAACCATTGATTATATAACTATGGCTATTATTAGAGTTACCAATCTAACTAAAAAGTTCAAAGACCTTATCGCCGTAGATGATGTCAACCTGGAGATTGAGGAGGGTGAATGCTTCGGTCTGCTGGGGCCTAACGGCGCCGGTAAGACATCCATCATCAGGATGATAACGGCCGTCTCGCCACCGTCGCAAGGGGACATCTGGGTGGACGGCAGGGAACTGAGGAAGTATCCCCGCGAGGTCAAGGCTATACTGGGAGTCATCCCGCAGACAGACAACCTCGACGAGGATTTGACCGTAATTCAGAACCTGCTTACCTTCGCCCGCTACTTTGCCATACCAAAGGACGTGGCTTATCAACGCAGCATGGAGATACTGCATTCCATGGCGCTCGAAGAAAAACGTAACAGCAAGATTGATGAGCTGTCCGGAGGTATGAAGCGGCGCCTCTTAATCGGCCGGGGCCTGGTTAACGCACCCAAAATCATCATTCTGGATGAGCCTTCGATAGGCCTTGACCCCCAGGCCAGGCACATGGTCTGGCGGAAACTGCGAGAGTTAAAAAGCCAGGGGATTACCCAGCTATTGTGCACGCAGAATATGGAGGAGGCCGCTCGCCTCTGCGACCGGGTGGCGATAATCCACCGGGGGAGAATAATAGACATCGATACTCCTCAGGCGTTTGTTACCAGATATATGAGTAGCCGGGTCTGGGAGATTGATTTGGCATCAGAGGAACGTGATTCAATTGTCAGGGAACTGGAGAGCCGCCAGCTTGAATTTGAAGAGTTTGCTGGTATTATCCATATCTTCCCGAAGGATGACAGTCAGGTAGAAGGTCTTCCCGGGGTAGCCCGGGTGGCCACACTGGAAGATGTCTTCTTCAAACTCACCGGGAGGTCGTTAGTCGAATGAGACCTTTCTCCTGGCGATTTTTCCGTCTCTGGCAACGGGACAGGGATGTCTTCTTCCGTCTCTGGCACTCGGAAGGGGCCGGCGCCATTATCGAGCCGATTCTCGTCCTGCTGGCTTTCGGCATGGGGATGGGGGCATTTGTCGGCGATATAGGCGACCAGAGATATATTGAATTTCTTGCTCCTGGAATTATTGCCGCTTATGCCATGTTCGCCGCCAGTTTCGAGTGTACCTATGGTAGCTATTTCCGGATGGAGCACCATTATACGTTCGATGCTATTCTGGCCACGCCGCTGAATGTTGAGGATATTACCGCCGGTGAAATTTTCTGGGGTGCTACCCGCGCTTTTATGACCGGATGTATCATTCTGGCCATCGCGGCGGCTTTTCAGCTGGTGCCTTCTTTCTGGGCGCTGCTGATACCTCTGGTAGCGGCGCTGTCGGGCGTTATGTTTGCCTCTATCGCCCTGTTCTTTACATCCATAGTGCCTTCCATTTATACATTCAACTTCTTTTTCACCCTGTTCATCACCCCGATGTTTTTACTGAGCGGCGTCTTCTTTCCGCTGACCGAGTTTCCCAAGATTGTGCAAACGCTGAGCTGGATAGCGCCTTTAACTCCGGTCGCCCATCTTACCCGGGGGCTGTTTCAGGGGGAGTTTCGCCCGGAAATGCTGATGGCTCTGGGTATCATGGTCGCCTGGGCTATCGTGTTCTTCTCTATCACGCTGGTGACCATGCGGCGGCGGCTGACCAAGTAGCGGTAAAAAACAAATAATGTCATTCTCGGGCTTCAGCCTGAAGGCTTGACCCGAGAATCCAGACCCCGTATCCACCCGACTGGATTCCAGCTGGAGTTTACCCGTACTTGATACGGGGCTGGAATGACACCGGATTATTACGAAGCATCCTCACGGTATTAATTTGAAACCTGGGGATATAAGGATATAATGAAGCAAGGAGGTATATATGATGAGCGCTGATAAAGCAGGTGCCTCTTATGAGGTACTCAGTCCCTGGGCGGAGGCCGACCCCAAGCAGTTGAACGGTATCTCACCCCGTTTAGCAGACCTTGCCGGTAAGAAAATCGGCCTTCTCTGCAACAACAAGCGTGCGGCGCCCCTGATACTGGACGTGACCGAAAGGCTCTTGAAGGAGAGATATCCGACCTCTGAGACGAGTCGTTTTAATTCCCGCTCGTTTTCGGTGTCCGCCCTGGAGCCGGACAGAAAAGGGGAGTTTGAAGACTGGATTAAGGGGGTGGATGCGGTTGTCGCCTCTGTTGGCGACTGAGGGGCATGTACCAAGTACCTTGTGTACGATGCTATTTTTATCGAGGAGCATGATACCCCGACCGCTACCTTCGCCTTCGAATACTTTCTGAACGACTCCATGTCGGCGGCTTCCAGTCGCGGTATGCCCGTCGTCAGGGTTGTGCCGGAAGCCATTGTCTCCGAATGCACCGTCGTCGAGACCATCGACAACGCTATCACGGCGGTGTTCGATGATATGGTCGCCGCTCTGACCAAACCGCTGACCGCCGACGAAAAAGCGCCCAAGCCGCGGGAGCCGGAAAACCCGCCGAGAATCGTCTTCAAGGGTACCCTGGAAGAGGTCAACCGCTTCTTCTACCAGAGAGGCTGGACCGACGGTTTGCCGGTAATACCGCCCACCGAGGAAGCCGTGGCCGATATGCTCACGGGGACCGACCTTCCCGCCGACCACCTCGTGGAGAAGCTGGAGCCCCGCCTGGGCAAGGCTACCGTGGAGATGATTGCCATCAACGCCGTCATGGCCGGCTGCCTGCCCACCTATATGCCGGTTCTCATCGCCGGGGTACAGGCACTGGCCTCCAATCCCGTCTGCGGCATGATGGCCGCCAGCACCGGCTCGTTTTCGCCGTTCTGGTTCGTCAACGGCCCGGTAGCTAAAGATGTCGGTGTCCGCTCCACTTACGGCGCGACGAACCCCGGAGATATCGCCAATGCCACCATCGGGCGCGCCCTGGGCCTCATCACCAAGAACGGACGGGGCGTTCGCAAGCAAATCGAGGACATGGGGGTACTCGGCAATCCCGGTAAGTATTCCTGGGTCGCCGCCGAGAACGAGGAAAACAGCCCCTGGGAGCCATTCCACGTCGACTGTGGTTTCAAGAAGGAAGACAGCGCTAT
>DAOVRI010000090.1 GCA_030628245.1 Dehalococcoidales bacterium | reverse complement strand
TCCCCGTGGCCATGCCCGATAACGCACGTGGTGCCGTCCGGCGCCGACATTAAAAAGCCCCGCCGCAGTATCTCGATTCCCGCCACCGCCACGATGACGAAGTCGGCCCCGCGACCGTACGTTATTTCCTGCACCGCTTTAATGGGGTCTTTCTCTTTCGCCGCGTTGACCGTATGCGTCGCCCCGAAATTTTTCGCCCTCTCCAGCTTGCTGTCGCGTACGTCCACGGCGATAACAGGGTAAGCCCCGACGAAAGCCGCCCCCTGTATGGCGTTGAGGCCGACACCCCCGCAGCCGATAACAGTGACACTGCTATTGGCCGTAACTTTAGCGCGGTATAGCACCGCCCCGAACCCCGAAATGACGCCGCAAGCGAGCAAACATGCCCGGTCCATGGGTAAATCCTCCGGCACCTTCATCAGATTAACCTCGGGAATCACGGCGTATTCGGCGAAGCCGGCCACGGCGCCGGCATACTGCGTAAGACGCTGGCCTTTTTTATTGACATATCTCCCCTCCCCGAACAGATAAAGTTTATTGGTCAGGCACTGGTTGGAAAGACCGATACGGCAATAGTAGCAGTGCCCGCAGCCCTCCGGCATAATGCTGGCGATGACGGGGTCGCCGGGTTTTACATAGGTAACGCCATCACCCACTTCTTCCACGTAACCGGCGACTTCATGACCGGGGATGGCCGGCAGGGGGAGATTACCGTGCTCTCCCTTTATGGCGTGGATATCGCTGTGGCAGATGGCCGCCGCCGCCATGCGTATTTTCACGTCGCCCTTCCCCGGAGGGTCCAAATCCACCTCCTCTATCACCAGGGGTTTGCCGAATTCATAACAGATGGCCGCTTTCACTTTTCCTCCTTATAAAGATAATGAAATTCCGCTCGAAATAAGCTACAAAAGCAGTCTATACACCCTAATTAACAAATGTCAAACGCCGCGCAGTTGCTTATTCAGCCGGCTAAAGAGTAAACTAAAAATCAAAGAATAAATAATCAACAAAGGAGAATGGATATGGCCGAAAAGAAATACAGTAAGTACATCATTGAGTACGACCCTACCAGGTGGCCCATGGAACGCCGCCCGATTGTATCCCACATGGATGAAAGCGTCGCCAAAGGGAGTTACTTTTACATAATGCACTGGGTGGCGCCGGGCTTCGCCGATAACCTCGGCGATTTCAAATACGCCGGTCACCCGCCGCACATTCACAAGGACGCCGAGCTGCTTTTCCACATCGGCGGCAACCCGGAGGACCCGATGGACCTGGGCGCGGAAGTAATTATGTACCTCGGCCCGGAAATGGAAGAGCACCACATCACCCGCACCTGCTGCATCTGGATACCGCCGAACTTCATCCACTCCCCCTGGCTTCCCGTCAGGATAGACAGGCCATTTTTATTCATCGAGGTGAACCAGGGCCCGTCCCACACGGAAAAGTCCTACCGGCAAATTTTGCCCAAGGAAGCCCGCGAGAGAATCCCCTGGGAGATGTGGCCGGACGAGGGGTACCTGAGATAATACTGAATTCGAAAATATAACCTTAAAAAATACGGAGGATAACGTGGCTTACAAGATAGATGTTAAGAAGTGTCTCAAGTGCGGTCTCTGCGTCACGGACTGTCCCGAAGGGGCTATCGTTGTGGATGATAAAGTGACGGAAAGCGACGGCCTTGTCCTTTACACGGTTAGAATTGACCCTGATAAATGTACAGATTGCGGGGTCTGCGTTTCTCACGAGTGGTGGTGCCCGGCCAAGGCTATCAGCAAGGCATAGGGTTGATTATTCAACGAGGTGAATAACAGAAAATGGCGGAAATGAAGTACAGTAAATACTTTCTCAACGAGCTTCCCAAAGAGCAGCGTGAAAAGGGTTTCGGGCGCATGCCGACAATGGTCGCCTTTACGGACGCTGACATTATCGAGGGCAGCAAGTACTTTTCCGTGATGCTCATGGGCCTGGAAGCGACGAAACACCCCGGGCACGGACCCCACACGCACAAAGACCCGGAGTTGCTCGTGGCGCTGGGGACGGACCCGGACAATCCCCGCGACCTCGGGGCGAAGATGGAGATGTGCATGGGCCCGGAGATGGAAAGCCACATCATCACCGAGTCTACGATGATATACATCCCGGCTAACTTCGTCCATGCCCCATTCAGGATATTAAAAGTCACCAGGCCCTTTCTCTTTATCCAGTGCCAGTACGCCCCCAAGCTTACCGAGACCTCACTGAAAAAGCTGGTGGCCGAAGAGATGAGAGATAAGATGATCTTTATCGACGCCGACGGTACGCAAAAGGACCACGGGCAGTAACGCAACGGGTTATTATCCCCATCACATCCGGGCGCGGGTCGTCTGTCAGCATTATCCGGTTGCACAATATTTTCAGATGTCATAGAATTTGCTTGTCCAGTCGTAATAATCAGAAGGAAGCGAAGTAGTGGCAGAGACAAAATACGGAGACCTGGTTAAAAAATTACCCTTCAGGGAAGGGATGGGGGGAGCCAATGCCAGGGAGCTAGTATTCATAGGAGGTGATGAACTGGCGGGATTCGAGTTTAATTTTATCGTGGGAGTTTACGACCAGACAGGAGACTGGGCTCCCGGGATGGGAGCGCATACGCATCCCTTCGACGAGTTACTGCTGTTTTTCGGGTATGACGACAAAGACCCGGGCTACCTGGGAGCGGAGCTAACCATTGAAATCGGACAGGAACACGAAAAACACACCTTTGACGTTCCTACCGCGGTCGCTCTCCCCAAGGGAACACCGCATTATCCGATAGTGTGCAACAGGGTCGATAAACCCTACGGTGTCATGAAGGTCGGACTCGGAGCCAGATACCAGAGTTCATGGGTAGAATAGAGGAGGGCGAATTGGCGGAAAAGAAAGAGGGATATTCGTTCCGGTGCATGCGTTGCCTGGGCGGTCGGATAACCGTGCCCCGCGGGGAAACCACCGCCCACTGTCCGCACTGCGGCCAAGGCTGGCGTATCACCTGGGTAACACCCGAGGTAGCTAAAATAAGGGGCAGATTAATTGAGCGAGGAGAGACAGATGGAACGGGTAGCCATAATTGACCTTTCTACAGAGCAGGTAGTCTGTAAAGATATCCCCGATGAACTGTTGAGAATGTACCTGGGCGGCGAGG
Source organism: Dehalococcoidales bacterium (assembly GCA_030628245.1). Classification (GTDB taxonomy): domain Bacteria; phylum Chloroflexota; class Dehalococcoidia; order Dehalococcoidales; family RBG-16-60-22; genus JAFGPF01. The sequence goes on along the minus strand of DAOVRI010000090.1, from coordinate 3,640 downwards.
GGCTCAATACCTACCTGCTGTACAATCACGTAGCCCCGGGGATTGACCCGCTGAGCCCCGATAATCCCCTGATATTCGGGGCCGGCCTGATATCGGGCTATGACGTTTCCTCATCGCGATTTGAAGTAACATCGAAGTCGGTCGAGGGAGAGGGGGGTTTCGGCACCAGCAACTGCGGCGGGCACTGGTCTGCCGAACTCAAGTTCGCCGGATTTCAGCACCTCGTCATTAAGGGCAAGGCCTCGCGTCCCACTTACCTCTGGATTCACGACGGCGAAATCGAGTTCCGGGACGCTTCTTTCCTGTGGGGGCACGACACTTACGAATGCCAGGAGCTGATACAGGACGACCTCGGCGATACGCAGGTCAAGATAGCCATGATCGGCCAGGCCGGCGAAAACCTGGTGAAGTTCGCCAATATCATGCACGGCCTGAAAAGGGCCGCCGGCAGGACGGGCATGGGCTGCATTATGGGGTCGAAACTGCTCAAGGCGATAGTCGTCAGGGGCCGGCAGGGACTGATACCCCACGACCCTGATAAACTGCTGGAGATATATTCCAACCACTACCGCCAGATAACCAGCACCAAGATTTACCCCGTCATTTCCCGTTACGGTACTCTCACTATTTTCTGCGTGGCCAATCAGAGCGGGACGATGTCCGTCAGGAACAACCAGTCAAACTACTTCGAGGAAGCCGAAGGGCATTTAGACGACGAAATTTTCGAAGAGCAGTACAAGACCAAAACGCTGGCGTGCTACGCCTGCCCGCTGCGATGCAGTCACCGCTACCGCATTAACTCCGGCCCCTACGCGGGGGTCTGGGGTGAAGGCCCTGAATTCTACATGATGGCCGGGTTCGGGCCGGCGGTCGGCAATGCCGACTGGGAGCTTATCCTGGCCGCCAATACGCTGATAAATCGTTATGGGCTGGATGTTGGTTCGAGCAGCGGCTATATTGCCTGGCTGATGGAGCTGTGGCAGAGGGGAATTATCAATGAAAAGGATACCGGAGGCCTTAATCTGGAATGGGGCAATAAGGAGTCGATACTGACTCTCCTTCATCAAATGTCTAAAAACGAAGGACTGGGGGGCATGATAGGCCAGCAGGCATCCAAGGCGGTCAATGCCTTCGGCAAGGACGCCGGTAAGTACCTTTATGTCCAGCGGGGCATGATGCACGAAAGCCCCCAGAATTTCCGCGCCGCCAGGGCGACGGCACTGGGCGAAGCCACCGCCAACCGGGGCAGCGACCATTTGAAAGGTCGATGCTCTCTGGAGTTCTTCGGCATGCCGCCCGAAGTGCTTCAAAAGATATACGGCAAGCCTATCGCCTCCGCCCTCAATTCGTGGGACGGCAAGCCGTGGATGGCCGCCTGGACGCAGAACTTCACCACGATTATCGATTCTCTAGGCTATTGTAAATTCGCCACCATTTGGCCCGGCTCCACTCATAACCTGAACTATAATAATTTCTGCGAGACCATCAATGCCGTAAAAGGCTGGGATATCACTCCCGAAGAGCTGATGGAAACGGGGGAGAGAATCTGGAGCCTCGAGCGATTGTTCATACAGCGAGAGACCGGTGCCCTGAGAGAACACGACATACCGCCTTCCATATATTTTCAACCGCAGCCACTGGAACCCCTCAAGGGAGAGAAACTCGACCGTGACGATTACGACCGGGCGCTTGACGAATACTACGAAATCCGCGGCTGGACCGGAGAAGGCGCGCCGACCCCGCAAACGCTGGCAAGGCTCAAGCTGGATAATGAGCCAACCTATTTATTATGAGACCTAAGGAGAGCAACTCGATGGAACAGAAGACCTTTTTTATACGCGCCGAGTTCTGCACGGGCTGCGGACTCTGCCAGCTGGCTTGCTCCATGGTCAAGGAAAAACAGCCCAACCCGGCCAGAGCCAGGATATCAATTCAGAGGCTGGTAATGGATGGCCTGATGCTCCCGCGTATCTGCCTGAACTGTAAGAAGCCACCCTGTATCGACGCGTGCCGTCGGAAGGCTATCACCAAAGATGTGCGGACGGGATGGGTAACCATTGATAAAGAGAAATGCAACAACTGCAAATTATGCATCGCCGCCTGCCCGTTCTCGGCAATAGTAGTGACACCGGAAGACGAGGTGCTACTCTGTGATGTCTGCGAAGGCAATCCTAAATGCGTGGAGATGTGCCCGACCGGGGCCATTCAATTCGCCAGTCGCGCTGAGGGAGTCGCCGGCTCGACCGACGAAGCGGCCGTGGATGTTTTTAAATCTTGATTAACAACGCCAGGAAGCTGATGCGTTTGCCGATATAGGCAGGCCACTGGAGATAGGGTCGGATTGAATCTGGATGGTGGGCGGTAGAGGACTTGAACCACTGACCTCCGCGATGTCAACGCGGCGCTCTAACCAACTGAGCTAACCGCCCACGACTACTGTAATTCTACAAGATACCTTCTTTACAGTCAACATCCCGGTATAAACAGGTGTAATTTACGCCCCGATGTGATAAAATACCTTTCATATAACTGCAAGAACTGCGGAGGCCAGCGCTAATGAATTTTCTAAAAGGCCTGGGGACGTTCCTTTTAAGCTTCCTGCTCTTCCTGTCGCTGACTGTTTTCGGCATAGCGTTTCTGCTCCACGGCACCCTGCTCAATCCCGACTTCGTGGTGGCTCAGGTGGACAGGATTGATGTGTCGGAACTGGCCCGCGACTTAACCGAAGAAAAAATAATCGGAGAACTACCCGATGAGGCAAGCTTCGTACAAGACGCCATATATGATGTCATTGATGACCAGGAACCCTGGCTCAAAGAGCAACTGCATTACGCCATCTACACCGCCTACGATTTCTTACTAGGCGAGAGCGATACCCTTGAAATAACCATCCGTCTGGATAGTGTGAAGGAAGACCTGAGAGAAAGCGTCTGGGAAGCCCTGAACGAACAGCTATCCACATGGCTTCCTGATATTGTCCAGCACGAGTTGAGCCCGTACGTTGAGGAGCATTTTGATGAGTACGTTCAGATAATTCCTGAAGAATACGTGCCGCCGGGAATTGCCGAGCTACCCGAGGAGCAGCTACTGGATTTCCTCGACCTGTATTTACAACAAATCGACCAGCAGATAACGGTACAGGGCCTGATGCCCGAGGTCACCGGCCTCCTGGAAGTCCTGCTAAAGCCATATTATGACGATTATTTCGATGAGTTCCTCGAGATAGTACCTTCCGAGATAGTGTACGACGAGGACACCATACCGGCGGACGTCATGGAGCAGCTACTTTTAGCCAGGAAGTACATCGGCTATTTCCAGTCCGGCTACTACGGATTAATCGCCTTCATGGTGCTGCTGGCCGCCGGTATTTTCCTGATTAACTGGAACATAGGTAAAGCCGCCCGTTCGCTGGGGATAGGCCTGTTTGTGTACGGAGCCCTGGAGCTGGCCGGCGTCGTATTTGCCAGAGCCTTTAATTTCATGCAATATATACCGGATATACCTGCATCACTCGAGACAATGCTGACGGGTCTGTACAAGGATATTCTGGCGCCGCTGCAACTCTTCAGTATCATCATCCTGGTTATAGGTATAGCACTAATTGTGGCATCTTTCTTCTTCAAGCGGAAATCCTCCGAAG
>DAOVRI010000041.1 GCA_030628245.1 Dehalococcoidales bacterium | reverse complement strand
ACATAAGTGGGCTTATCCGCCTTGCCCTCGATGATAATCATGTCGTAGCCGGCCAATTTCATCTCAGCAGGGAACTGCCCTCCGGCGAGGGCCATGCCGACGGCGCCCGTCAGCGGCGACTTGGCCACTACGGCCATCCGACTGGAGCAGCTGGCGCCCGTGGCCGTCAGCGGTCCGACCGCGAAGATGAGCTTGTTGTCTTTATCCAGGGCGGGGGTCTCCGGTTTCACCTCGTCGTAGAGACATTTGATGGCAAAACCGGCGCCTCCCAGGTAATTTTTAGCCAGTTCCTCCGGGACCGCTTCTTCCCTGGCCGACTGTTTGCTTAAATCTATCCTCAGAATCTTGCCTGTGTAACCACCTTTATACATCAGATTGTCTCCTTTTCAGCATTAAGTTCGTGAAAAATAACTCGAGCCAGTTTTCATCTAGTTACCGATGGCGCAAAGACCCTTGATGAATGCATACCTTTCATCAACCATCTGTTGCAGCTTATCTATATCGGCCTCTTTTAGGTGGGCAAATTTGCGAATCGGCCTGGTGAACTCCTGAATCGGCCTGGGATTAGCCGTTTCCTGGGTGAGGCGGAACTTGCCATTCTCGGCTTCCCACAGCGGGAAGTAGTTAGTTCTAACAGCCATCCGGCATACCTGAATCGATGAATTACTTTCCATTCGCCAGCCCATATTGCAGGGGGCAAATACATGAATATAAACGAACCCTTCGTTTTTCTTTTCCTTTGCTTTGAGTAGTTTCTTGGCGAAGTCCTCCAGGTGACTCAGGGTAGCGGTAGCCACATAGGCGGCTCCGTGTAAGGACATAATAAGCGGCATGTTCTTGGCCGGTGTCGGCTTGCCTTTGCTGGCAATGCCAGCCGGTGTCGTGCTGGTAGAAGCACCCAGAGGCGTGGTGCTGCTTCTCTGGTAGCCGGTGTTCATGTACCCTTCGTTGTCATAGCAAATATAAATTATGTGCTCGTTTCTTTCCGCGGCACCGCTGAGAGGCTGGAAGCCAACATCGGCAGCACAGCCATCGCCGGTGAAACATACTACGGTGACATCTTTACCTATCCTGCGGAAATACCTGGAAATACCGGTGGCGCTGGAAGCGACTCCGGTCATCAGGCAGCTGAAGTAAGACAAACGATGCCAGGCTCCCGTGTTCTGTCCGTAAAAAACAGGTGCCGAACAACCAGGGCAACCGACCAGCACCATATCATTTCCCAGAACCTTCGGCACAAACCTGGCGGCAAGTTCCAGTGTGCAGCCAGCACACCAGGCAACTCCTCCCACATACGGGTCCTCTTTTTCGCAGAAATAGTCAAAAACTCGTGATTTTTTCTTCTCTTGCTGTGCCATTTTCTCCCTCACTCTTCCAAAGGTATCCAGGTCACCTCCTGGTAAGGCTTGCCGCGGGCGGCGGCATAGGTCTCGTCGATTACCCTCTCTATATGTGGTGTGGTTATATCAAGATTGGCCATGCCGTCAATATAGCTCAACATAGGCACGACGCCAATATCTGGCGAAAGCGCCCTTAATTCCATATACATTGGTCCGCAGTTCCAGCCGAAACAAACACTTCGGTCAATGACTCCGATTGCCTTTTTCCCCCTCAGGGCTTCGACCAACCGCTTGCGGGGAAAGGGGCGGAACAGCCTTATCTTGATTAGACCTACTTTTATTCCTTCATTTCTTTTGGCATCAACCACTGTCCGTGCTGTCCCGGCGGCACCACCGGAGGCTATCACTATTATCTCAGCGTCCCCGGTGAGGTATTCCTCTATCTGGCCTCCATAGCTCCGCCCGAAAAGTTCCCCGAACTCTTTGTCTATCTTGTCCAGCTTGGTGGTTGCTCGCTCCATGGCCGTACAGTGCTTATAGCGCAGCTCAACAAACCCAATCTCAATGCCGTGCGTACCTGCTCCCAGAGGCTCCCCCGGGACTAGCCTGGGGCGCTGCGGCTGCTGCTTTAAAGGCTCCAGGAACCTGTCGACGTCTTCCCGGGCAGCGATTTCTACCGCCTGCGCCAGATAGGAGAGGTAAAATCCATCGTAGTTTACCATCACCGGAAGCTGGATATCGTAGTCCTCCGCCAGCCGAAAGGCCATTATTATGGTGTCAAAGATTTCCTGACAATCTTCAACAATAATCTGAATCCACCCGGTATCTCTCGCGCTGACGATGTCCTGCTGGCCGCCGGAGACAGCCAGGATGCCGGGCGTTTCGCGGTTGGCGATAGCCATCACCACCGGTGCCCTGAAGCCAGAGGCCTGCTGTACGGCATCATACATGAAGGATAAACCCCAGGAAGAAGTAGCGGTGAAAGCCCGACCACCGGAAATACTGGCGGCAGCGACAACGTTCATAGCTGAATTTTCTCCCTCAACCTCAACCATCTCGGCATCAAGAATTCCATCGGCATGAAATGCGGAAAGCTGCTCCGCCACCTCGCTCATGGGAGTTATGGGGTACGAAGTCACGACATCCGGTCGGCAAAGCATTGCCGCGTAGGCGGCGGTAGCATTGCCGGTTATCACCTTAACCTGACCTTTTTGAGCTTTCATCAGCAATTCTCCTTCCAGAAATCATAGTAATTGCACTATGTAAGTATGATTGCCTCCCTTGTTCCATTATCCTGGTAAAGCGTATTTGCAAACAATCATTAAAGCAGCACACTGCCGCCGTTGACGACGATATAATGGCCTGTGACGAAGTCCGAGTCTGCCGAAGCCAGAAACACTGCCGTGCCGGGGAGGTCGGAAGGCTCCTCGCGGCGCTTGATACACTGCATATCAACAGTAGCGTCGAAGGACGATTTATTGCCGTCCTGGCCCAGGCTGGCCTCGGTAGCCGTGAACCCCGGGCCGATGCAGTTGACGTTGATTCCGGAGGGTCCCAGGGCGCGGGCGAGAGCCTGCGTCAGGGCGTAAACGGCCGACTTGCTGCAGGCGTAGGCCAGAAGGTTAACGGCCCCGGGCACTTTAAAGACATCCGAGGCGATATTGATGATTTTACCGCTGCCTTGCTTCTCCATGAGAGGACCGATGGCCTTGCAGCACAGGTAAGTCCCCCGGACATTCACCTCGAAGATGCGGTCCCAGTCCTTTACCGACCAGTCGTCCCACTCCCGCCGCCCGACGCCGTAGTACATGGCGGCGTTATTGAGCAGGATATCCACCCTGCCGTAGAGCCGCATGACCTCCTCGGCCATTTTTTGCGTGTCTTTTTCCTCGGAGATATCGGTCAGCATGGCGGTGGCTTCCCCGCCCTTTGCTTTTATTTCCTTCACGGTGCCCTCGGCGCGTTCCAGGCTGATATCGGGGAGCAGCAGCCGGGCGCCTTCATCGGCGAACCGCAGGGCGAATGCTTTACCGAGACCGCGGCCGGCTCCGGTGATAATAGCTACCTTGTCTTTTAATACCGGTGACATGTCTGCCTCCTTTTTGGGGATATAAAAGTTATAGTCTATTTCAGGGATTTTATCAAATCCCCGGCGGTGGTCACCCATCCGAAGACCGAACTAACATTCCAGACGGTGGCATCCTGGACATAATCGGGGCCGGTGTTGCCGCAGGCGTCGCTGACCAGCAAAGGGAAGTACTCGTGGAAAAAGGCATCGCGGAGGGTCGACTCCACGCAAACGTTGGTAAAGAGGCCGATAAACGCGAGATACTTGATGTTTTGTTTCTTTAAAATATCATCAAGCTCCGTGTTAACGAAGCCGCTGTACCGGCTCTTGTTGATGGTGATGTCATCCGTTGCGGGCTTGAGTTCATCGACTATCTCCCAGTCCCGCGTATCCAGTGTCAGGAACTTGCCTTTCATTTCCGGGTGCTGGCGCATGGCTACCAGCCCGCTCTCTTTCCAGGAATTGGGTGATTCCAACCCCCCGGAACCGGCCAGGTCCGGCCCGTAGGTCATCCTGAGATAGATAATCTTTATCGCCTTGTTTCGGAATGCCTCGATTACTTGCTTATCGACTTCGATGACGCGCTTCGTCTTTACTTCATTGAGCTTCCCTAGGTAGTCGAACATGCCTCCTTTTTTACAGAAGGAGTTTTGCATGTCGACGACGACCAGGGCCATTCTAGCAATGTCCAGCTTTATCGGTTCGGGTTGAGCCGGGACAATTACTTCCATGACTGCCTGTCTCCCATTTCGGTAATTTTTAAAGCTCTATTTCCTTCAGGTCTTCGGCGGGTTTTATATCGGCTTCGGTAAGCGCCTGCACCTCCGGGACTGTCCAGCCGGGCGCTATCTCCTTGAGCACGAGTCCATTCTCAGTTACTTCCATAACCGCGAGGTCGGTGATGATGAGGCTGACGCAACGCCGGGCCGTCAGGGGATAGGTGCAGTTCCCGACGATACGCGGCCCGCCGTCTTTTGTGGTATGAAGCATGGTGACGATTACTTTTTTCGCGCCGACAGCCAGGTCCATGCCTCCCCCCATGCCGGTGGCAGGTCGGCCCGGCCGACCCCAGTTGGCCAGGCCGCCCGTTTCCGAGACCTGGTAGGCGCCCAGCACCACGATGTCGATATGCCCCCCTCTTATCATGTCGAAGGCGGCGGCGCTATCGAAAAAGCACATGCCGGGCAGGGGTGTCACCGGCTGGTCGGAAGCGTTAATCAGTTCGTAGTCCTTTTCCTCATCCGTGGCCAGGATTCCGTAGCCCAGCATGCCGTTCTCGCTCTGGAAAAAGACGGTCCTGTCCCCGGGGATAAGGTTGGCGCACAGGCCGGGCATACCGTAGCCCAGGTTGACCACCGAGCCGTCGGTGAACTCGCGGGCTGCCCGCAGCGCAATCGTCTGTTCGTCCAGGCGGTCTTTCATGCCGGCACCTCCACGATGCGGTTAACGTAAATATGGGGGGTGACGATAACCTCCGGGTCGAGCCGGCCGGTCGGCACCATCTCATCGACTTCAACTATGGTGGTTTTAGCCGCCATAGCCATAACCGGATTGAAGCACCTTGCCGTTTGCCGGTACACCAGGTTTCCCACGGCATCGGCCTTATGCGCCTTAATCAGGGCGAAATCGGCGGTAAGGGGCAGTTCCAGAATATACTCCCGGCCGTTGATGACTTTCTTTTCTTTGCCTTCCTCGACGGTAGTACCGACGCCCACCGGCGTATAGAACCCGCCCAGTCCTCCGGCCCCGCCCCGTAGCCTCTCCGCCAGGGTGCCCTGCGGCACCATTTCGATTTCCACCTTGCCTTCATTGAACAGTCTTTCGAGGGGAGAGGTGGGTGGCATGCCGCCGAGGGCGGGCACCGACCCGATGAATTTCCTGACCTGGCCGTTCTCGAAGAGGATGCCGGAGTCCTGATATCCACCCGGTTTGATGCGGTGGCTGAGTTCGTAGCCGACTCCGCCCATGTTGGCGATGATGGTAAGGGCCTTCGCTCCCTGCTTGGACAGGGCGACGATGAGGTTGATGGGCAGGCCGCCGTAGGAGCCGAAACCGCCTATCATGACGGTAGCGCCGTCGAAAATATCGGCTACGGCTTCATCGCAGCTGTTAAATATCTTGTTTATCGTCATTTTTAACCTCATCAAGCGTTTCTGTGCAACTGGGACTGATTTTACATCTCAGGCCGTTTAACGTCAATTTTACTCACGGCCTGCCTTATTGTTTGACAATAATCAGGAGGCAGTGTATATTCTAAGACGGAACAAACCAGCAGCCCCGGACTTATTCAGTCCTGAAATAGTTCAGCATTTTAAAAACAAGGAGGAAAAGAATGGCACATGGCTTTATGGGAAAGATACTATGGGTGGATCTTTCCGAGAAACAGCTTAAGGACGAACCGCTCGACGAAAAAATGGGGCGGGAATTTCTGGGGGGTTACGGCCTGGGGGCCAGGATTCTGTTCAGCCGGCAGAAAGCCGGCGTCGACCCGCTGGGACCGGACGCCATCCTGGGTATGACCACCGGTGTCCTCACCGGCACCGATGCTATGGGCGGCTCACGGTATGTCATGGTAGGCAAGTCGCCGCTGACGGGGGGCTGGGGTGACGCCAATTCCGGCGGTAATATCGGCCCGTTCCTGAAATTCGCCGGCTATGACGCGGTATTTTTCACCGGCATATCGGACAAGCCCGTCTATCTCTTGATTGATAATGGCAAGGCCGAGCTTAAAGACGCGGCCCATCTCTGGGGCAAGGACTCCTTCGATACCCAGGATATACTCAGGGAGGCGCATGGTAAAGACCTGGAGGTTGCCTGTCTCGGCCCGGCGGGGGAGAAGGTATCTCTCATCGCCGCAGTGATGAATAACAAGGGACGCGCGGCCGCTCGCTCCGGGCTGGGGGCCGTCATGGGTTCCAAGAAGCTCAAGGCAATTGCTGTTAAAGGCAGCATAAAGGTGCCCGTCGCCGATGTGGAAAAGTCCAAGGAAATGAGAAAGAGGCACCTGGCGAATATGGGTCCGCGGGCGGAGTTTATCGGTCACTACGGGACTCCGTTTCTCTTTAACATGAGTTGCGAGTCCGATGATGCGCCTTGCAAGAACTGGGGTGGTGCGGTGGTTGTTGATTTTCCTGATTATAAAGATATCAGTGGTGACCCGGTGATTGCAGAGCAGGAGAGAAAATACGGCTGCTGGCACTGTCCCATAGCCTGCGGTGGGCACATGAAAGCGGGAACAGGCGAATATAAATACGAGGCAGGTGCCCATAAGCCCGAGTACGAGACGCTGGCGATGTTCGGGTCCAACTGCCTGAATAATAACCTGGCCTCAATAATCAAGATAAATGATATCTGCAATCGCTACGGTCTGGACACCATTTCCGCCGGGGCCAGCATCGCCTTTACCATCGAGTGCTACGAAAACGGCATCCTCACCAAGGAAGATACCGACGGCATCGAGATGACCTGGGGAAACCACAAATCCATCGTGGCCATGTTGGAGAAACTGGCTAAACGCGAGGGATTCGGCGATATTATCGCCGATGGCGTTAAGAAAGCCGCCGAGAGAATCGGTAAGGGTTCGGAGAAATACGCCATGCATGTCGCGGGGCAGGAGTTCCCGGCGCATGACTCAAGAGGCGGGCATGCCTTTGCCATAGGCTACGGCGCGGAGCCGACCCCGGGACGCCATACCCAGGCCGGGGAGGGGCCATACCCGGAAGGGGTTATGCCCGAGTACGACCCGACCTCCTTAAAGGGAAGAGGCAAGCCGCATAAGTACGGTAGCGATTTAACTCAGGTCTATAACGCCATCGGGGTGTGCATGATTGCGTTTGGAGACGGTTATAGCCATTTTGACCAGCTCATTGAGGCCTTGCAGACCATCACCGGCTGGGACATTACCAAGGAGGAGATGCTCAAGACCGGGGAACGGATAGATACTATGAAGCAGGCCTTCAATATCCGCGAAGGTTTGAAAACGCCGTGGAAGTTCCCGGACAGGATGATGGGCATACCGCCGAAGACAGAAGGCCCCCGCGCCGGGATAACATTGAATGAGGACGACCTTTATAATGAATACTACGCGGAACGGGGCTGGGACCGCATGACCGGCAAGCCCAGTAAGGAAAAGCTGCTGGAACTCGGTCTGGACGACGTGGCTAAAGTGCTCTGGCCCTAATAAATACAAGAACCGGATTTTATACGAGGCCTCCATTAGATTGGAGGCCTCGTTATTTCAGGGGTAAATTGCGGTAAAAAACTTTATTCTTGGCGTCTTGTAACCATAGTATTGCACAGTATATAATACGTCAAATATATTATCTTTTTCAGTCAGGGAAAGCGGGGGTAAGGACATGGCTGAGGAATTTCTGGTGGTAAAAGACCTTCATAAAAGCTTCAATGAGTTCAAGGCGGTCAACGGTGTTTCGTTCTCTATCGAGAAGGGCGAAATCTTCGGCCTCCTGGGACCCAACGGCGCCGGCAAAACAACGACCATCCGCATGCTGTCCACGGTCCTGGGAGCCGACAGCGGCGACGCTACCATAGGAGGCCACTCCATACGGCGGGATGCCGAGGCTGTCCGCCGTATCATCGGGGTCTGCCCTCAGGACCTGGCACTTTACGAAGACCTCTCCGCCCTCGATAATATGGTCTTCTTCGGTCGAATGGCGGGACTGAATGGTGACGAGGCCCGGGCCCAGGCTATGACCAATCTGGAGCTGATGGGACTGGAGGATAGAGCCAGGGGGAAGGTGGCCAAGTTTTCCGGGGGTATGAAAAGGCGTATCAATCTGGCCATTGCCCTTATGGGCAATCCTCAGCTTCTCTTCCTGGACGAGCCGACCGTCGGTATTGACCCGCAGTCGCGAAATCATATTTATGAGAACATCCTGGGTCTTCAGAAAAAGGGCATGACCATTCTCTACACCACGCACTATATGGAAGAAGCCGACCGCCTCTGCCAGCGTGTGGCTATTATGGACGGCGGGCAGATAATTACGCTGGATACGCCGTATAAACTCAAGTCGCAGATAGGGTCGCCGGAGCAGGTCACCATGGAAGATGTTTTCCTGAAACTGACTGGTCGCAGCCTGCGAGATTAACCGGAACATGAAAAGAGCATTATACATTACCCTGAATGAAGTTAAACTGTATTTGCAGGATAAGGGCGACCTGGCTTTCGGCCTGCTCCTGCCTATCGTTACCTTCGCCCTGATGTACGGCGCCTTCGGGGGGCAGACCCTGTTCGAAGCCACCGCCGTTATCGTGAACGAAGATGGCGGAAACTATTCCACACTCTTCGTGGAGCAGCTGGATGAAGTCGAAGGCATCGACGTCGAGTTGCTGACGGCGACGGAGGCAGATGCCAAGCTGGAAAGGTCCGATTTACTATTGGCCCTTGTTATTCCCGCAGGCTTCTCGGAGACGCTGGCCTCTGGAAATAAAGCGGAGCTTGTCTTTAAACAGCGGGGCAACGGCGGGCAGGAAGGCCAGATTCTCGCCAGCATCGCCCGCAGCGTGGCCGAGGAGATGAACCAGGAATTCCAGGTGCGTGACCAGGTGAAAAGCAATCTGGAGGGCACGGGAATTCCTGAAGACCGCATCGATGTTACGGTGCAGCAGTTCCTGGAAGAAGAGCGGGGACAGCCGGCGGTGGGTGTTGTTGAAGAGGTTGTAGGCGGCAGCCCGGATTTCATCAGCCAGTTCCTGCCGGGTATCGTTACCATGTACGTTCTCTTCGCGCTGGCTCTGAGCGCCAGGACGATAGTGGAAGAGCGCAAGCGGGGCACGCTGGAGCGGTTACTCACCACCCGGCTCAGTGCGAACGAGCTTTTCTTCGGCAAGTTTCTGGCCAGTGTCGCCAAGGGCTTCGTGCAGACACTCATACTGCTGGGCCTGTCTTACGCCGTTTTTCAGCTTTTCACCCCGCTCTCTTTTATAGCCTCTTTAATTATTTGCCTTATTTTCGCGGCGGCGGCCGCCGCCCTGGGTCTGATAATCGCCTCAATCGCCCGCAGCGAAGACGGTTCCGTCTGGATTGCCGTCGTCTTCACGATGGTTATGGTCATGATGGGCGGCACCTTCTTCCAGGTGTCCGAAGGCTCGATACTGGCTACTGTCGGCAAGGCGTCCATCAGTACCTATGCCAATGATGCCCTCAGGACGGTGGTGGCCGAGGGTGGCTCTCTGGGCGATACCGTCTGGCAGCTGGTGGTGCTGGCGGGAATCTGCGTCGTGGGACTGGCTATCAGCCGACTTATTTTCAAGGTTTTACCGGGGAGTAAATAAGAAGTCATGAAGAATCTCAAGCATATCTGGTTTATCGCCCTGAAAGACCTGAAAATCTTTACCAAAGACCGCGCCGCGGTGTTTTTCTTCATAGGTTTCCCCTTCCTGTTCATCATTTTATTCAGCTTTCTCCTGGGTGGTGTCGGCAGCGAGGACGAGCGGATGGAACTGCATATGGTCACCCTCGAGGCGGCCGGCGGCCTGAGCCACCAGATAATCGGCGCCATGGAAACCATGGACAAGTCTCAGCTGGGTCCCGGCGCGCCGAAGATGGTCTGGGACAGGGACTACGATGAAGCCCGCCGGGCCGTCGAGGATGGGGAACTGGACGGTTTTATCGCCTTTCCGGCTGATTTTACGCAGGCGTTGATGACGGGTTCCGGCACGCAGCTTGAGGTGTTTGCCGATGCCGGTAACGTCAATGCCCGGGCGGCCCTGAACGGTCTGGCCGGAGCTATCTCTTCGCAAATTGGTACGCACCAGGTAATTATCAATTCCAGTGTGGCGCTCATGGTCGAGGGCGGCGTCATACCGGCTGATACCGCCAGTATCAATACGGCCGTTCAGCAGATAATGAACGAACTTTTTGCCGCGGGTGCCGCGGGGGCGGAGGCGTCTTACGTAACATTCAGGACGGAGAAGGTGGGCGAAGTAGAGGCGGAAAATCCCGCTAACTTCGTAATTCCCGGCTACCTTGTTATGTTTGTCTTTTTTGCCGCCGCCGTGACCGCGGAGACACTCGTTCGCGAGCGCCAGAACCATACCCTGGAGCGGCTGCTGGCTACTTCGGTAAGGCGGGAGTCCATTCTGGGGGGTGTCTTTACCGGTACGGCACTCCGGGGCCTGATACAGATAGTCATATTCTGGGTGGTGGGCATCCTGGCTTTTAATGTCGACCTGGGATTGTCCCCGCTGGCCGTTATCATCCTCTCTATACTGATGGTCATTATGTCCTCGGCCTTTGCCGTGATGCTGGCGACACTGGCCAGGACGCAGCGCAGCGCGGGCTCGCTGGCTACCATTACGGGGCTGTTGCTGGCACCCCTCGGCGGGTGCTGGTGGCCGTTTTTCCTCTACCCGGACTGGCTCCAGACTATCGCCAGGATAACCCCCCACGCCTGGGCGACCTCCGGGTTCAATAAGCTGATGGTCTTTGGCGCCGATTTCAGTTCTGCGGTGCCGAATATGCTAGCCCTGCTGGGATTCGCCGCGGTCTTCGGGGCGGTAGCCGTCTGGCGGTTCCGCACCAGCGCCGCGTAAAAGGAGATGTTTTATGAGTTTAAAGTTACCGCTTGAGGAAGCCAAACGGAGAGTACTGGAGTACCAGCACAGAAGCCACTGAGGGCCGGCCGTCCTGCAGGTCATGTGGGAAGCATACGGACTGGTTAACGAGGACTTTCTCTGGGCGGGCACCGCTTTCCATGGCGGAATCGCCGGCCAGCAGCGGGCACCCTGTGGCGCAATATCGGCCGCGGCAATAGCTCTGGGACTGCGGCACCGCTGCTCTCCGGATGAAAAAGAGAAAGCCAAAGCGGGGAGGAAAGCGGCTATTGCGGATACCGCCGAGTTGGTCGGGAGTTTCAACGAGAAGTTCGGTGATATTTCGTGCCTGGGGCTTATGGGAGTAGAATTGACAGATGAAAAGGCAAGAAAGCGGGCGATAGAGTCAGGCCTCTTTGAGAAGTGCGATAAATACGTTGAGTTCGTTATCGAGAAGCTCTACGAACTGGAGGAAAAGCGAAGCTCGCCTGAAACGGGCACCTGAGTGCCGCTTATCACGTAGTGAGTGGTGCCGCCCGGCTCGCCATCAAAGTCGAAGTCAAGGTTTACATTCGTATCACAGAAGGCGAAGGTGTCGATGTCTATGCCGTCAATGGTCAATGGCAGATGGCCTGGGTAA
The DNA here is from genome assembly GCA_030628245.1 of Dehalococcoidales bacterium. Lineage (GTDB taxonomy): Bacteria > Chloroflexota > Dehalococcoidia > Dehalococcoidales > RBG-16-60-22 > JAFGPF01. The sequence continues at coordinate 103 of DAOVRI010000041.1, read as the reverse complement.
ATAGTAAATTCGTCATGCATAACTAATTACTGAAGTCATTTTGAACGGTTAGCCTGTATTCAATCCTTTAAAGAATTTATTATCGGTGTTTTTAAGAAGGCTT
>DAOVRI010000190.1 GCA_030628245.1 Dehalococcoidales bacterium | reverse complement strand
TAACTGGATTCGCGGGGTTACCCGCGGTTCCGATAAGGGGGGCGACTCCTCCGAGGTATCCATGTTCGACCTTCTCAAGGCTGCCCTGCGGCAGAGGCCCAACCTTATCATCATCGGTGAGATACGAGGTGCCGAAGGCGCTATTGCCTTCCAGGCTATGCAAACCGGTCATGCGACTATGAGCACCTTTCACGCGGCATCAGTATCCAAGCTCATTCAGCGTGTTACCGGCGTCCCCATTAGCGTACCCAAGACATACGTGGACAACCTTAATGTCGTCGTTATCTGCCAGCAGGTCCGGCTGGCTAACGGCGCCCTTGCCCGGAAACTGACCAGCATCAATGAAATCGTCAACTATGATTCGGTGGCCGACTCTTTTTCCTTCATCGAGACTTTCAAATGGAACCCGCTGGACGACACGTTCCTGTTCCGGGGTTTCCAGAACTCATACCTGCTGGAGAATAAAATCGCCCCCAGGCGCGGCCTGCCGGAAGAAAAAAGGAGGCAGATATACAAGCTGTTGAAGCAAAGGTCAGATGTCCTGAAACGTATGGCCGAGCAGGGAAAAAAAGATTTTTACGATGTCTATGCAATATTATCCAAGGCATACCGCGATGGATATTTCCGTTAAAAAACATGAAGGAGTGCATGGCAGGCTTATCGTAGCCTGCTTTCAAGGAGGTCATAAATGCGTTTAAAAGGTTTTAGGATAGGCAAATCCAAAGAAAAGCCTGAAAAAGACGGTGCCGAGACAGAGGGCACCACTGCCGAGCAAATCGTCGAGATGGAAGAAAAGATAAACGGCAGAACCAAGAACCTTGAGGAAACGGCACAGGAGTTACAGGAACCATCCGGTGAAAGCGCTACCCCTGAGGAGGGTGAAAATACTCCGGCCGGGCCCCATGGACCACTGGATGAGTTAAGCATCGAGCCGGAAGACAAACTGGCCGAAGTGGATGATGTTGAGGCAGGTGTGCCCGAAGAAGAGGGGGAGGAAATTAAGGTAGTCGAAGTAAGCACGGGAAGCGTCGCCCCGCCGGAAGGTGAAAAGGAAGCAAAGGTAGCAGATATCGACGGCGATTCCATTAACAATCTTTTCAGTGACGAGGATGAGGAGGAGAATCCTCTGGCCAACCTTATCATATCCCTGCCCGATGTTACGGCCGGAGAACTAATCGATGATTTAAATGAGATAAAGGGAATAATAAAGGAATGGCAGAGAAGCTAAAAAAGGTATACCGTGCAGTCTGGGGATTCCTGCCGATGGGACTGGGGGAATACCCCGATAAAATAGGGGGTTATCATGGTTGCCTCCCATGGCACCGCAGTAGTAGCCTGAAATTGCAGGGCAACTGTATACAATTGCCCGCGATAGCTGCTGCAATTAATGAAGCCATGGCGGAAGAAGCGACCGTACCCTATAGATAATTAGGGAGGCCGAAGATGAGTTACAAACGTAATAAGAAATGCTGGTGGGCAAATGTACACCTGCGGTACATCATAGCCATTATGGTGCTTTGTTCCATCATTTACTATTTACCCGTTATCGGAGGCCTTTTCGGCTGGACGTCTCTGGAGAACTCCCTCAGCAGCCTTCACGATTTCTACGGGATTGACTTCCTGGGCCTGGTATTCTTCGCTCCGGTGGTGTACACCGCCTACGTACTCGGCGTGATACCGGCCGTACTGGCAGCCCTTATCGCCATGTTAATCCTGTTACCCCATGCCATACTGATAGACACTTACCCCAATGCCCTGTTCAAACCTACGGCCTTCGTCATCATCCTCAGCGCCGTCGGCGCCGCAGTCGCCATGCTGCAGAAAAGCGAACAGCAGCACCACCAGAGGATGAAAGAGATGAAATGCCTCTACGATATCGGCAAGGCGGCTGAAGAGAGCGGCTCCGTAGTTGAGTTTCTGCCGAAGGTGGTTGGCCTCATTCCACAGGCCATGCAGTCCCCCGAAGAAACCAATGTGAGAATCACCTTTCACGACCAGGTCTTCAAGAGCCCCGATTTCCATAAATCCCCGAGCAAGATATCGGAGAACCTGGTAGTGGGCGGGGAAGCGCTGGGACTTGTGGAGATATACTCCTCCCGCGATAATCCCTACTTAAAGAAGAGAAATCACCTGACCAAGACCCTCGTCGAGAGAATCGGCGGCGCCATCCGGCAGGTGGAACTGGAGCAGTCTCTCCAGGGCTACTATGAACAGTTGGAAGACGAGGTTGATATCAGGACGAAAGACCTGGAGAAGGTACAGGAAAAGCTCATCCGTTCCGAGAGACTGGCCGCCGTCGGCGAGCTGGCCTCGGGCGTCGGCCACGAACTGCGCAATCCCCTTAACGTGATAAGGAACTGCGCCTACCTGCTCAATATGGCCCTTACCGATAAAGGCGATGAAGAGGCAGCCAATACCCTGAAAGTCCTGGATAAACAGGTTGATATCACCAACAAAATAGTCACCGACCTGCTGGACTTCACCCGTATCACGCCTCCATCGCCGGACAGGGTCGACCTTAACACTTTAATTAACGAAAGCCTGTCATGGATAACCGTACCGGAACAGGTCACCGTCAATAACAATGTCAACGGCCATCCCATGCAGGTCAGGACCGATGCCGAGCAGATAAGCCGTGTTTTCACCAACATCATTTCCAATGCCATTCAGGCTATGAACGCGAAAGACGGAAAGCTGGACATAGACACCGGCGCGGAGGATGACGGCTTCGTCTGGATAAAGTTCCAGGATAACGGCTGCGGCATACCGGAAGATAACATGGACAAGATATTTGAGCCGCTCTTTACCACCAAACCGAAGGGCATCGGCCTCGGGCTGGCCATTACCAAGAGGCTTGTCGAGCAAAACGGAGGCAAAATAGAAATCGCCAGCCAGACAGGCCAGGGCACAACCTTTACCGTGAAGCTACCGCTAGAGAAAAGGAGATAGAGCTGAAATGAATGATGAACCGACGATTCTCGTAGTCGATGATAACGAGGATTTACTGGAGACATTTGCCATGATTTTAAAGCGGCGGGGTTTTAGCGTGGAAACAGCGGGCAACGGGGCATCCGCCGTAGATAAGTTTAAAAACCAGAGCTTTGACGTTACGCTGATGGATATCGTCATGCCCGAGATGAACGGCGTGGACGCTTTCCGGAAAATAAAGGAGATGCGACCCGAAGCCTCGATAATCCTGATGACGGCCTATTCCGACAATGACCTTATTCAGATAGCCAAGGACGAGGGCGTTCACAAAATAATCCACAAGCCGATAAGAATAGACCATCTGATAGAGCTGATTAACGAGGCAGCCAGCAGCCAGCCGATTCTCATCATCGATGACGACGCCGATATCTGCGAGACCCTGACACAGGTACTGAAACAGCAGGGACACGAAGTATTGACGGCGGGCAGCGGCGAAGAGGCGGTTGTCATCGCCCGGGAAAAAGACCTCCAGATGGCATTTATCGATGTCAAGCTGCCGAACATAGACGGCCTGGAGACCCTCCTGCGCCTGAAGGAAATCAATCCG
>DAOVRI010000111.1 GCA_030628245.1 Dehalococcoidales bacterium | reverse complement strand
GCCTGTCGGCGGTACGAGCAGGAGACCGGCAAGGAGCCGGTGAAGGTGGGTGATATCGGCTGTTACGCCCTCGGGGCTAACCCGCCGCTGAACGCCGACGATGTCGCTATCTGCATGGGGGGCGCTTTCGGACTTGGCAACGGGTTCGCGCATGTTGTTGATGCCCCGGTAGTGGCCCATCTCGGCGATTCCACCTTCTTCCATTCCGGCATCCCCCCGATGATTAACGCCGTCTACAATAAGTCCAATATGACGATGGTTGTCCTGGATAACGCGACCACCGGCATGACCGGTTTTCAGCCCCACCCCGGCGCCTCCGGCGATGAAACCCTCGACATCAAGATTGAAGATATCGCCCGAGCCAGCGGCGTGAAATTCGTCGAGACCGTTGACGCCTTCGACCTCCCCAAACTTATCGATGTGTTGGAAAAAGCCATCAGGTACGAAGGGCCTTCGCTCGTCGTCGCCCGCCGGCTATGCAATATACTGGAAGCGAGAGAGAAGCGAAAAGCCGGCGAAAAAATCGTCCCCTATGAGGTCGACCCCGAAAAATGCCTGGCCGGTAGCCCCCCTTACTGCCAGGCCACCTGTCCGTTGCATATCGATATCCGGGGCTATATCGGACTTATAAAAGAAGGCAAGTTCGACGAAGCACTGGCCTTAATCAAACAAACGCTGCCCTTCCCCGCCATCATCGGGAGGATTTGCACCCGACCCTGCGAAAGCAAGTGCAAACGTTCCGAAGTTGAAGAATCTGTCGCCATTAACGCTCTCAAGCGGGCGGCTTCCGACTACGGTAAGTATAGCGAAGATTACTCGATTGCCGCCGAAAAGAAAGAGAAGGTGGCCGTGGTCGGCGGCGGACCGGCCGGTATCATGGCCGCTTACGACCTGCGGAAGGCCGGCTATAAAGTGACCATTTTTGAAGCTCTGCCGAAGCTGGGTGGCATGATGGCGGTGGGCATCCCCGAGTTCCGCCTGCCCGGGGATATTCTCAGCAAAGAGACGGATATCATTAAAAAGCTGGGCGTGGAAATCAAGCTCAATACCAGGGTCGGCCGTGACGTACCACTCCCGGATTTGAAGAAGGACTATGACGCCGTCTTTGTTGCCGTCGGCGCGCACCGGGGCAGAAGCCTTGGCATCGAGAACGAGAAAGTCAGCGGCGTTATCGACGGCATCGAGTTTCTCTATAAAGTAAATATGGGAGAGGAAGTGCCGGTTCAGGATAAAGTGGTGGTTGTGGGCGGCGGCAACGTGGCCATCGACTGCGCCCGCACCTGCGTGCGACTCGGCTTTAAGGACGTGAATATTGTCTACCGCCGTTCCCGCAACGAGATGCCGGCCATCGCTGAGGAAATTGCCGAAGCCGAGCATGAGGGCGTGAAGCTCACGCTGCTGTCCGGCCCGAACAAAGTGGTTGCTAAAGACAGTAAAGTGACCGGATTTGAGTGTGTCAAGATGAAATTGGGAGAACCCGATGAGAGCGGCAGGAGACGGCCGGTGCCGATTAAAAGTTCGGAGTTCGTTATCGATACCGGCCTGATAATCGCCGCGGTCGGCGAATCGCCCGACCTCGATTTTATGACCGGCGATATGGCCTCCGCCATTGCCGATGGTTTAATAAAAGCCGACCCCGTCACGCTGGAGTCCGGTGTTAGAGGCGTCTTTGCCGGCGGCGATGCCGTCACCGGGGCGGCTACGGTCATCCAGGCTCTGGCGGCGGGCAGAAAAGCGGCCATATCCATCGATAGGTATCTCAAGGGCGAACCCCTCGATACCGGACGTGAAGGCGAGGCCGTTTTCGAAAGCAAATTAATCGTGGATACGTGGGGCGTCGCTAAAGAGGCAAGGTCGGATGTGCTGGCGCTTCCCGTAGCGCAGAGGAAGGGTAATTTCAAGGAAGTCGAGCTGGGCTTAAGTAAGGAAGAGGCGATTAGAGAGGCAAAGCGCTGCCTCTCCTGCGACTGCCGGATATGTATTGATTTGCTCGCCTGCCCGGCCCTTATCACGGATAATGGCAAGGTGATGGTAGATGATACCCAGTGTCCTGGCTGCGGGGTCTGCGCCCAGGTCTGCCCGCACGACGCAATAAAATCAGGAGCGTAAGATGGCCATAAAGAAAGAGATTAACATAATCATATGCGGGGTCGGCGGTCAGGGTGTCGTCCTGGTGTCCGAGTTGCTGGGCAACGCGGCAGTGATAGGTGGGGTGGCGGTAAAAGGTTCGGAGGTACTGGGGATGGCCCAGCGGGGAGGTTCGGTATTCAGCAATCTCCGGCTGGGGGGTGATGTTATAGCCCCGATGACGCCGGAAGGCAAGTGCGATGTCCTTATTGCCGTGGAGCCATCGGAAGCGCTCAGGAATATACAATATATCTCTAAAAACAGCGTGGTTGTCCTCAATACGACCACCGTTCTGCCGTATACCGTCTATCTCGGCCAGAGCGGGTATCCCGACCGTGAAGAAATAGTGGACAAGCTCCACGAGGTCACCGACCGTGTCATTAGCATGGACGCGAGCGGGATTGCCCGGCAGGCCGGCAGCTTGCAGGCCGCTAACGTCGTTATGCTCGGAGCTTTGTTCGGCACCGGCCTCATGCCGATAAAGGAAGAGACTGCTAAAGAGGCGATACTGTCTCGTTTCAAGGCGAAGGTCGGCGAAATTAACATCAAGGCTTTCGACCTGGGTTATGAGGAAGTCAGGAAGGCGCTCAAGGGCGCTTCGGCAAAACGGTAAGCTTTTATTAAATTGAATACCGGGGTATTTAAGAGGGGCGTTAGCCCCTCTTCATTATTTGATATCCGGTAAATTCACGCCCTGATTGACCAGATTCTTGTGAAGGGCTTTATAGTCCACCTTTCTGGGCTGGATACCGGAACTGACTGACATGGCCGCGGCCGTGCCTGCCGCCTGGCCGTAAGCGATACAGGGCGGAATGATATTGAACCACTGGTTGACACTTTCCGTCGAGGAGAAAGCCCGGCAGGCAACGAGCAGCCCGTCAACTTCCTTCGGCACCAGGCAGCGGTAGGGAACGCAAATTGTGGGGTGTTTGGCGGATATCTCGCCGTTGTCGTTATTCGCCAGCACGACTATCGTATCCTCGAAGACCTCGTCCGATTCCATGTCTTTATCGGTGAGGATGTATTCCCCGATAACACGCCGGCCGCCTTGGAGACCCAGCTGCGGGGCGGTCTGCATGATGAAGCTATTCTCAAATCCGGGGACATGCTTCTTCATAAATTCGTAGGTGATTAAAGCCCGCTTCCGTCCCCTTATATCTACCCGGGTCAGCTCTCTAACGTCTTTGGCATCGGAAGCTTCGGGCTTTATTTGAAAGCTGTGGTACCAGATAACATTACGCTGATTTTTAAGTATGCCCTTCATATAATGAGGGTAGCCGCCCAGCTTCATAAGTTCCTGCATGCGTTCTGCGTATTTTTCCGGCTGGGACGCTTTAAAGTCGTCGGCTTTTTGAATATCTACACCGGTTACCCAGGTCGTAAAAGCCAGCCAGGCCGTCCGGCGCTTGCTGTCCAGCGAACCATCGAACTCGGCCCCGGCCTCAACGAATATGTCGCCGTCCCCGGTAGCATCGATGACGACTTTGCCCAGTATTGCCTGCCGACCCGACTTGCTTTCGAAGAAGACGCCCTTGACCGTACCCCCCTCCATGATGGGTCGAGTGCCCCAGGAATGGAGCAGCAGGTCGACCCCCGCCTCCTGTATCATGTCGTTAAGTTCGTCCTTGAGTATCTCGGGGTCGACGACGGCGGTGTAGAGCACCCTCTCCTGGCCTCCCAGGTTAGGGTCTTTGCGTATGTAGAAATTGCCCATATTTGTGTTGCGGTAATAATCGACCACTTTTTTGTCGGTGGTTCCCCAGTCTTTCTTTTTAGGGTAGAAAGCCCCGCCCCTCGCGTCCATTCTGTCGATTATCTCCTGGTTAAGCCCGTAGATGTGCTGCTTGCCGCTGATATCACTTAGGTTGGGGAGGATATTAATCAGGCCGCCGGTGGCCATGCCGCCGAGGTGGCTGTATCTCTCGATGAGCACCGTATCGGCGCCGCCCCGTGCCGCGGTTATAGCCGAACCGATACCGCCGGGGCCACCGCCTACCACCACGACGTCCGCCTCGCGGCATACCTTGATTTGCCGGGCGGCTTCCGTAATCGTTCTGACCGAAGATTTAGCTGACATAATCAACCTCCAACTTCAAGGGGGTAGTCAATGGCTACCCCCTGACAACGGTTAATTTCGGCCTTTTCTCTTTAATTCCTTCTACGAGTTAATGGAGCGAAAATGGAGAGGAAGAGGTTAATGGAGGCCCGGTATATTTATAGTCTACCTTCTTTTTAAAGTCCGGCAGCGGTACGCCCTGCTTGGCCAACTGCTTTTGCAATGCCTTGATATCCACCTTCTTGGGACTCACACCGGCCTGGAGCGCCAGCGCCGAAGCCGTACCGGCGGCCTCGCCGAAAGCGATGCAGTGCGGGATGAGGTTGAACCACTCCTGGACATGCTCGTCCGAGGAAAAGGCGCGGCAGGCAACCAGCAGGTTGTCAACGTTCTTGGGCAGCAGGCTGCGGTAGGGGATATACATCAGCGAGTGGTCCAGCGATTCCTGGCCGCGGTCTAAATCCGGGAATTGGGCAATGGTGTCCTCGAATGGGGTGTTATCGGCAAGGTCTTTGCGCGTCAGCTTATATTCGCCGATGAGTCGCCGGCTACTGCGGGTGCCCAGCTGCGGACAGCTCAACACGATGAAACTCTTCTCGAAGCCGGGCAGGTTCTTCTTAAAGAAATCATAGGTGATTATCATTTTCTTGCGTCCTTCGAACTCGACGCGGGTAAGCTCTTCGACATCCACCTGGCTCTTGTTCGGATAGCGGTTGTGGCACCAGACGATTGATTCATGGTTTTTAAGGAGGCTCTTTAGATAGCCGGGGAGTCCGCCCGCTTCCATGCACTTGTGTGATAGCTCCATGAACTTCTTGGGCTCGTTCTTCCTGAAGTTCTCGGCCTTTTCGAGGTCGACCCCGTCCACCCAGAAGCACAGGGCGAGGTTGGCGATGCGGAAGTTGGGCGGGATATTATCTTCGAACTCAATGCCGGCATAAGGCAGAAGGTCGCCGTCACCGGTGGCGTCGATGACCACCTTGCCCAGTATGGCCTGCCGTCCGGACTTACTTTCGAAGATGACTCCCTTGCATTTGTTGCCTTCCATGATGGGCTCGGTGCCCCACGAGTGGAGGTAGGTCTTGACGCCGGCCTCTTCCACCATGTCGTTGAGGATGACCTTGGAGATTTCGGCATCGATAATGGCGGCGTAGATTACCCTGTCCAGTCGCACGTAGAAGAAAATCTGGTCAAAGTAGTGCTTCACAATATCCTTATCCATCGAGCCCCAGTGCTCTTTCTTGGGGTAGACAACGGCTTCCCGGGGTTTCAGGCGTTCAATCCACTCCTGCGTGAGGCCGACTATCTGCTGCTTGCCGTAGATGTCCGTCAGTTGCGGGATAATCGTAACGAGGCCGCCGGTGCCCATGCCCCCCAGGTGCCCGTATCTTTCGATAAGCACCGTATCGGCGCCGTTTCTGGCGGCCGATACGGCGGCTCCGATGCCACCGGGACCACCACCGACGACGACAACATCCGCTTCGCGGGCTACCCTGGTTTTCCTTGCGGCTTCATTAATCGTTTTCACTGCTGCCTCCTGTGTCGAGCATACTATTATTTTCGTTAGATGAAAATGGTGCTAATAAAAAGCATATAAGATACTCAGGTTTGATGTCAAATTCTCAAAAG
>DAOVRI010000124.1 GCA_030628245.1 Dehalococcoidales bacterium | reverse complement strand
GGGGGTCAGGTCGTCAGCATTTATGGCACAACCTGGCGGAGAACTACATTAAGATTGTGCCCACATTTTTACTTGTCGTCAAGTCGACTTCAAGGATTTTCTTTTCATAGCCCTCGCAAACAATCTCCAGGCTATATCCGCCACTGTTTTCTTCAAGGCTATCAAATTTGAAATCACCAAAGTTATCGGTCACGGCTTCGCCTATCTTTTTTGAGTTCTTGAACAGAGTTACCCTGGCACCATCAGCACAGTCAGTTACGCCCGCTACTTCAATAGCAATACTGCCTCCAATGAAACACTTGAGAAACCGGTATAGATTCTTGTAATATACACGGGGCTTTGTGTTATATTCGGGATGAAGGACTTCCAGGTTCTCGTCTTTTATAATCTGTACCATTTTAGAGTCCTCGACTTTAACTGCACGTAAGGCTCCGGTCGGGCAGGACTGAACACACCTGGGCTCTTTCCATCCATCGTCCAGCAGATGAGCACACAGCGTGCATTTTTGCGCCACATTCTTCTCCTCGTTCCACCAGATAGCTCCATAGGGACAAGTATCCACGATATCCTTCTGCCCCCTGGCCTTTTCCGGATCAATTATAACAATGCCATTATTCTTTTTGTACACCGCTCCATCTTTTGCTTTCGTGATACAAGGGGCATTATCACAGTGCATACACGGGATGGGCAGATAGGCGACATCGACCATGCGGAACTCGCCCCTTTCCTTGCGCATGATATTCATCCACCTGGGGCCATGCTTGGGCTGGGCGACGGAATACGGTAAAAAATCATTATCTACGTACTCATCCTTACAGGACAGGAAACAATTATTGCAATCCTCGCACTTTGCCACATCGATGATTAAATTCCACTTCTCCATGTTATATCGGCTCCTTCCACTTCTCTATTTGCACGAGGCAGGAATTTGAGGCCGCGCTGTGTGACTTCTTGATTATAGGGCGGGATGGAGTCAATAGATTGATGGTTCCGGCACGGTCAATTGAATATCCTGGTTCACCGATAGGGTCATATATTGCGGAAGAACAGCACGATTGAACTGCTCCGGAAGGAAGGCGTTCGGTAACCTGGACCGCACAAATGACGGCTCCCCGGTCATTGAACACCTTGACCAAGTCATCCTGCTTGATTCCCCGTTCTTCGGCATCTTTCGCATTTATCCTGACAATCCAGTAGTAATAACCGTCAATCAAGACCCGGTGGTCTTTAACATCGTTTACAATGCTATCCTTTCCATCGTTATGGGAGTGGAAGCTGAAGCGGGGGTGGGGGGATATTAGCTGCAGCGGATACTTTTTCATAAGCTCCGTAGTATGATGGCCTTCCCAGGAGGGAATATATTTGCTTATAGTTGGCCTCTCCGGGTCGTCCGGGTCAAATCGCTTCAGACTTGAACATTCAAACTCTATCTTGCCTGACTGCGTCTGAAGTCCCATCAAATATTCTTCGGTATAGTCTGATGGTAGCGGTATCGGTTCGGTCAGGTCCTTTTTCCTGCCCTCAGCGAACCACCTGTAGGCGCATGGAGCCCGTAACTCCTCCTTCGGTGCGGGAACAACATAATAGCCTTTCTTCAGGAATTTCTTCCATGAAATCCCCCTGGGTAAGTCCGAGGCGGCATATACCCGCTTACACCAGTCAAGCTCGCTCGAACCCTCGGAAAAGTAGGCGCTCAGTCCCAGCCGCTTCGACAGCTCGAGGAAAATCTCGTAGTCCGATTTCGACTCGCCCAGGGGTTCGATGCACTTGTGTTGCAGGGTGATAATGCGGTGATTTAACTTGACGAAGTTGTGTATGATATACCCGCCGGCATTGCAGGTTTCGCCGATATCCCAACGCTCAAAATTGGTACAGGCCGGCAGTATGATATCGGCGAACTTGGTCTCACCCTCCATCCAGATGGACTGGTTCACCACAAAAGATAGCTTCGGGCTCCGGTATGCCTTTACGTAACGGTTCGTCTCGTTCATGGTAGCGATATAAGAGCCGCCGTACTTATAATACATCTGGATTTCCGCATTACCCGGGGCCGGATATGTGAACTTAAAGAACTGGCCTTCAATGGTCTTGGTATTATTCGGATAACCCTCGCAACGGCCATCCAGGATAGCTTCCGGAATCCTCAACCTGGGTACTTTTTGCAGCACGGTGTTCACGGTCGGCAGGTGCGGCATCCGCTGGTACACGTTCATTGCCGAGGCTGTTCCTTCGATATCACCGGAGAAGCCTCCCTCGGCGTAGCCCGGAAAGTAGAACCTTGTGTCGACCGGTGCCGCGAAGGTCATGTTGCCAAAATTGATACCGGGTTTACCGACACCCTGCATCGCCATAAGGCAGACCATCGAGCGGGCCCATTCGAGCCCGGTGGCATTGCGGCACGCGCCACCTTCCTGGTTACCCGGGCCACCAGCGCCAAGGTAGGTCTTTTTAGTTCCCCATTCTCTGGCTAAAGCCCTGACATCTTTCGCAGGAACGGTTGTCTCCTTTTCCTGCCATTCGGGGGTCTTGGGTATCCCGTCCTCCTTGCCCAGTATGTAGTCCTTCCATTTATCAAACCCTGTAGTACGCGAGGCGACATACTCTTTGTCGTAAAGGTCTTCAGTTATCCAGACGTAGGCGATGGCAAGAGACATGGCATTGCCGGTATCCGGTCTAGGGGCTAACCATTTACCGCCCATCAGCGCGGCAGTATGGTCATAATACGGGTTGATGTGTACCGTTTTGACGCCCAGGTCTTTCAGCCATTGACGGCGAATGGTACTTTCGAATCCGCTGTAGGCCCCGGGCACAGACTCCGGGTCACTTCCCCAGAACACCATCATTTCACATTCCTTGAGTGCATCTTCAACCGTGCCATAAATCTCAGCACCGCCCAGGCGCATGGTATTTCCCCAGTGATGGGTGGCTCCCCAGAACCACCCCTCCCAACTATCTGGATTGGCCACGACCTGAGTGCACCCGATGGCGTTCGTAAACCTGCGGTGGGCGCTTAAGTAATAGCCAATATTTCCCCACAAATGGTGAGAAGCTGTGCTGGTCAGAATAGCTCCCGGACCATAGTCTCTTTTAACACGCTTAATCTCGTTGGCGACGGTATCCAGAGCCTCATCCCAGGTGATTCGCTCATAGCCTGATACCCCTCTGTTCTCGCAGTTACGCTCCCCGTTGGGGTCGAAATCGACCCGCTTCATGGGGTATAAAATCCTGTCGGGAGAATAGACCGTTGATTTCATGGCGTATCCAAACGGGGAGAGAGTACATTTTCGTGGCGGGGTAAACTTCTTACCTCTTGCCTCAATAGTCCAGGACTGTGCGTCACTGTTATCAAATTCTACAGGCGTCATGCGTATAATCTTACCGTCTTTCACATAAACAAAGAGTGGGCCGGCATTTGAATTATTTACGTACCTTTTGGTGTTGTCCCCTACATCTATTCCGTATTCTATACCCGCTGTAAAAATCTGACTCAGAGTCTCCATAAACCAGGATGTTAACTCCTCAGGCCCGTCCAGCGTTAAACGAAAATTTTTCATAGCATCTACCTGTTCCTGTTGGCTGCGCCATGGCGGTAGAAGGCTGCTGGCCAAAACAGCATCGCTAAAAGCCATACAAACATCGGGACTGGAATGAATGCCACTTTTCGAAATAATTTGACCATCGCTGAAAGTAAAATATCTGCCTGCTGAGTTGTCCATAACTTTTATTTGCGCCGTGAAATTTTTTTCCTTGAGACGACTCTTGAATAATGGATACTTTCTTGCCGCTCGCCTCAGCAATAGCGCCGCTGCAAAAAGTAGTATTCGAAATTTGATATTTGCAAATCTCATATTTTCCTCCAGCGCATATTAAAATCTACCGATTCCTGTTTCTGCTCGTTTGTGGTGAATAATTAATATTTATCGAAATTAGCTTTCGCCACTAACCACCGAAAGAGAAAAGGACTATTAACACTTTAGCTAGCTAATTAAATCCTGTCAAGAGTAGTTAGTTGCACGAAACGTCATTTTATTAATCCGTTTGTATGGCGAAGATTAAGCAAGCCAGAATCGGCTGCTGTTCGATTTCGAGGTTTCAATAAGTAGTGTATAATTACCATGAACATGGTGACAAGAAACATCATTGAGTGGGTGGCATTCGCATTGTTAACATCCGTGCTGCTTCTGGCAGTGAATTCCACGGTCCAGGCCAACGACGACTTCTCCCTCCGATTAACAATGAATGGTGACGACATCTCAGAAACAGAGACCATTGTCATCGACCCGGAGAGCGAACTGACGATAGACCTCCAGATATTCGATGTCACCAGCGATGTAACCCTGCAGAAGGTATCTGTATTAGTAACCTTTGCTGAACAGGTCATCCTGACTCAAAGTGAAACCCTGGGCAATTACCATATAGTGGCAGGTGAAAGCTACCGACGAGAGATAGCGATAAATGCCAGAGAGGTACTTAAATTCGGCGACCGTACCCTGGCTACCGGGATATATCGCAGTCAGGTGAGGTTAGAATACGCTGCGGGAGGCATGGAAAAGGTCTGGAGCCAATGGAGAAATATTCAAATCCTCGGCAATCCGCTAAACACACCAGTTGGAGCGGCCGGGATTGCAGTTAGTGCAGGAGCAGTGGCCGCCATTCTTTTGCTGGTAAGATCGCTGGCTGTCCCTAGCCTGCCGGCAGGCACCGCTCTGCCATCGAGCGCATCGGCTAAAGCATTACCACGTCTCTATGAGCTTGCCCTGGGGCGGCTTGAGCCTATGACACGGGGCCGGGTCGTAGGAAGTATAGTAAGTGCAGCCAAGAAGCGTATCAAAAAGGAGAAATGCCCCATCTGTGAAACGCGCCTCAAACATGGGCACTGTTACACCTGCAGGAAATCCGCTAAAGAAGTGCACAGTGAATATAAAAACAGGCTGAAGGACTTAGCTCTACAAGGCGGGCAATTGATTGCCAACGGCCAGGTAGTTACTCTGGATGACCTCTGTTCCAGACTAAACATCAGCGGTAAATTGGGCACCGATGTAATTGCCGTATTGAGGCATGCCAAACTGGTCAGGGTAAGGGGGTTGGCCCGTAAACTTACGGGGAAGGTCGTCATGGCGGGGATAGGCAGCGGGGTCTCCACCATTATCTGGGTTACTGTGGGCGGTTTCGCTGTCTTAAACACCCCGGCGCTGGCAGGGATACTGGTAGCCACTATCGTTATTCCTCTAACCGTGACTAAGAGCCTGCAAATAAAGGCGAGACGTGCCGTAATGAAGGGTAAGCATTAAGTAATCTTTTATTCTCTATTTGGGAAGGGTAGGAATATACTGCGGGCTAAGCCGTTGATGATACGAGGG